>JBLIGH010000146.1:0-7774 GCA_047636855.1 Pseudorhodobacter sp. | reverse complement strand
AGATCCAATCTTGGTGTATCAATTCGGCGACTTCCCGCCAACAATCCCCGCTGATCACCATCCAGACAATTGCAGGTTGATTGTGGCAAGGCTGCCCTATAATGGGGATCGAAATGAGGATTTTCTAACCTGCGCACCTCTTTGTAGCAGCCACAACAAGAGTACCCGAAATATGAGTTCGAACCTGCTATCCGTAGCGCCGAACGCCGAAGACTTAGAGCGCGAAGGTCAATCATTGCTTGGCCAGATGTATGCAAGGCAACCCGATTGGGTGGGCGGTGCAATCTCTAAATACGACGCTGGCTTTCTAGCGGGGCTGGTGCGCCATCTGGATGCGCGCCGGATCATCGAAGTGGGCGTTGCCAGCGGCTGGAGCTCTGGCGTGATGCTCGCGGCACAAAAAGGTGTAGGGCATGTGACCGGCATTGATCTGAGCCCGACTTACTATCTGGACCCGAGCCATCCAACCGGGGCCGTGGTCAGCGAACTGTTCCCCGATCAAGCGCATCGGTTTACACTGCTGACCGGGGCCTGCGCCTTCGAGGTCGTCGGTCAAATCGGCTCTGTGGACTTCGCTTTTATTGATGGGCATCACAAACACCCCTGGGCGGCGCTGGACCTGATCAGCCTGCTACCCCGGCTGGAACGCGGTGCATGGGTGGGGCTACACGACTTGAGCCTGTGCCACAAACCGGAACAAAACCATAGCAATCGCGGGCCTTTCTACCTCTACTACATGTGGCCCGGCCGCAAGCTGCGCTCTACGCAGGAACCGACCATGATTGGCGCTATTCATCTGGAAGAAGAGCCGATGGATTACCTGCCCTTCCTGTGCGAAATATTGCATACCCCTTGGGAGTTGGATTTGACCCCTGAACAAAAAGCAGCGTTTCTGGCGTTCACCAAAGCTCATTTCGACGCCACGCAGCAAAGCATGCTGCGGCAAGCGATCGGGAGCAGCCAAGAATGACCCTCGCTGCATTTTTCGTTAATTGGACCGCAGGGATCATGGATAGCCACGGCTCCCGCAAAGCCACCGCGGCCCTTTTAAGACAACAGGTTTTCACCCAATGAAACGTATTCTTATTTTTGGCGCCTATGCGAATGGGAATCTTGGGGATGCCGAACAAGCAGCCTCTGTAGCGCGCCACTTAAAATCCTACAATTCAGATCTGGAAATTGTTTCAGCCTCACATTCTGTTGCTGACCGTCTTTATTACCCGGGTCCTGCCGCAATTGCTCGGAATTTGACTGATATCATGAATCTGGATTTCGTAAATAGCTTTGATGCGCTTTTTATCGGCGGCGGAGGGCTTTTTGCAAGTAAACATAAACCGCTGGCGAATTCTGGGTGGACTGATGGCATTAAAATACCAATCGTTATATTTGGAATCGGTGCATCCGTAGATGTTGGCGACATATGCTCTGATATTATTAAAAAGGCTGCGATTGTAACAGCGCGGGACCAATTCTCAATCAACGCCCTTTCAGGGTTGCGCCCCGATACCTTTTTGCTGCGCGATCCCATTCTGAATGACAGAAGTATCGATCTCATGCGTAAACCCAACAGCAATGGTGTGGCTGCGCGCATGTGTGTTATCCCACGCAAACTGGTCAGCAAGTCCGAGGCCGCTTACAAAACCCTTTCCGAAGCAATGCTGACACGCGATTTTGTCATTAGTGTCTTTCCAACAACTGACGAAAAGTCAGGCGCACTTGGCTATTTTGCGGGAAAACCGATTTATAATACTGTAGAGATTCGTTCCTTTGTGGACACACTTCAACCCGCCAGTTTACTGGTTTCGGATAGGTATCACGGCTGTATTCTTGGCTTAAAGTTGGGAATTCCGACGCTGCCCTGCACGCGTGGAAAAATCGAAGACGCCTCAAAAATATTCAGCTTATACAAAGACTTAGGCATGAGCGAGGCGCTTTACACGCTTGCCGATCCCTTGCTCTCTCGCAACAAACTGTTTGAGCTCGGCCGCGATCTTTTCGTTGAAAACAAGGTTCAGACCTTGCTGACCAGTTGGTACGAAGAATTTGACAAAACATCGGCGCGGATCTTCAGCACGCTAGGCATTAAGCGGAAAGTAACGCGCCGTGACACCAAACAAAAATGATCCTCCCTGCGACAATCCACGAAGGGAATTAAATTGGCTTCACCTGACCCGTCACTTTTGTTGGCATCGTCTACCGTACTTTAACAACTTGGTTGATAAAAGCTCCAGTCAGCCCAAATTCATCAGTCCATATTTTGTAAAAAAGTTAGGGATTAAAATTAATGGAAACAGATCATCTAGGCGAAAAAATAACTGCTGAACGGCTCCTTTGGCATCACCATAAAGGCCTCAGCTATTTTGAAGAAGGAACAACGAGCCGGATCATAGCGTAGCCATCTCCACGGATTGACTATGACCTAACAAGGACAAGCGAAGGTGAACACGCAAGATATTACCCCGACCGCCCTAATCGTTGGCGCTCAGAATGCCGGTGCGATTGCATTGCGGCGCAATCTGGCCAAACACCCCAAGGTTCTGGGAATTGACCGTCAAATCGGCTTTTTCTCGTCCAAGTGGGAGCGCGGCCCAGATTGGTATTTGTCCCAGCTGAAAAGCGCCTGCCCCAAAGATCAACTGGCCACCAATCCCAGTGTGACGATCGAAGAATCCCCCTCATATCTGACCGCGCCAGAGGCATGTGCGCGGATCCAAAGCTTCAATCCGAGCATGAAAATAATTGCATGTCTAAGCAATCCCGTGGATAGGGCCTTTTCGCGCTATAACGACATCCGCAGCCAAGAGCCGGGCCGAATTAAAAGCTCTTTCTTCGCCACAGCCAAAGCGGGCATCGCAAAGGAAAATCACTTTTTGCGCGCAGGCAAATACGCAGCACAACTGGCCCTTTATCTTGACGCTTTCGGTCCAAATAACGTGCGTATCATCGTCCAGGAACAATGGGTCAAAGATCCATGGGATACCTTAAAAAATGTTTTTGGATTCTTGGGTATAGCGGCAGAAACAGAGTTTGAAGTCGCCCTGCCCCCTCGCACCAAAGGCAAGCCGATGCCCAAAGGGGCTCGCACCGCTTTGAATGCCTATTTCAAGCCTCATAACGAAGCCCTTTTTGAGCTTCTGGGATATGAAATTCCAGAATGGGCCGACGCTTAGACCTTTTGCTGTTTTCACCCAATCGCCCGCGGCCCCAAACCGGGGTTTCAAGATCCCCGATTTAGATTGTATTAGGAGAAACACCTATGACACCCGAGGCTGCAACCCTCAGCCAAAGCATATTGCAGGGCAAAAAATATGGTGTTTTCACCGTACCCGGCGATCCGTTCGTGCGCGAGGCGCGAGCGCGGCTGATTTGGGCGAATAACACCGCCCAAGCCGTTCAAAATCTTGGGCTTCAGGCCCTTTTGGCTGCCGATACGACCGGGGTTCCACTTAAATTTGAAAGCATGGTCGGGCTGAGTTCGGTGCGGCGCATGATTGCTGACACCTATAATGTTTCGGCCAATTATGAATTGCGCGGGTTGTTCGACATTCCGGGGAAATTTGGGCAGTTGGAGCCGGGACAATGGGCGCTGAACTACGATATTCCGCGCTATGTTTTCCCCTATTGCTCTGTCATTCATACCCGCGATCCACGGGTTTTGGCCAAAGCCTTGGCCTCCGGGCTTATCGGCATTTATGAAGATCACGATGAAGATCACAATACAAGCTTCAATAAATTGCCCGATCTGATCGAAAAATATCAGAATTTTCGGGCAATCGTTGCGATCACAGAGGCCGTCAAAACCCGATTGGTTAAAAGCGGTATCCCCAAAGACCGTATCATCGTGCTGGACAGTGGCGTTAACAGCAATTCACTGATCAGGCAGCAGGTCGAGGCCGCCGTGATCCGTCGCAATATGCTGGAACGTGGATTTGAACGGATTGTTGTCTATTCCGGCGGGCTGCAGATTGAACGCGGCATCGCCCATATTATGGAAGCTGCCCGCGCCCTGCCAAAGGCCATCTTTTTGCTGTTGGGCGGCAACCAGGTCGATCAGCAGATGTGGCATGATGAGGTCTATGCCAAGGGCCTGTCCAATGTGCTGATCCCCGGTTACTTGCAGCAACGCAAATTGCTGGCCTTCCAGCAAGCCGCCGACGTTTTGTTGGCCACACGTCAGCATGATAACCGTGCAGCCATCACCTCGCCCTTGAAATTCTTTGAATATCTGGCGTCGGGCAGCCCAATTGTTGCGGCGAACATGGCCGCTATCGCCCGTTACCACGACGCGGCTTTGGTCTTGACCACCTATGATCCTGCCCAGCCTGAAAGCCTGATACCGGCGCTGCAAAGCTCTTTCGATACGCATCCGTGGAAGGCCGAGGGCTATGCCACCAATATCGCCTTTTCACGAAACTTCACCTGGGAACAGCGCCAGCTTGCCCTCTTCGCCCACCTGATTGCCTGACCGGAAAGAATTGCCATGGCCCCTGCCAATCTGAAGGATCATCATAAGAAACCGCGCCGCTTTGACGAGGCCAGCGCGGCCTTTGACGTCTGCTTCATTGTGAACGTCAATTCGCGCGGCTGGATCCTGGAAAAGATCTGCAAAATCATCGAGGATGCCTCGGGCAAGGTCTGTTACTACCTGTTTTCCGAGCGCAATGATAAGCTGTCGGCACCATTGCCCAAAGCGCGCAACTATGTGTTTGCGCATTTCGCGTTGTGCTATTTCACCATGCTGCGCCACCCCGAGGTTTTGTCGGGCAATTGCTATGTCTGGTATACTCATCCCGACCTGAAAAAAGGCATGACGCAAAGCGATATGGTTGATATGGCGAATTTGTGCACGCATGTCTTCACTCCCTGTTCGCATAACCGCGACACGCTGGCGGAATGGGGGGCTGACCCCTCCAATATCAGCGTGCCGCTGGGCGGGGCCGATCCTGCGCAGTTCACCGCCAAAACCCGCTCAGGCAAAGGTGCTATTGGCTTTGTTGGCGCCTATTACCCCCGCAAGCAGCCCGAAAAGATGCTGGAAATTGCGCGGCTGATGCCGGATCAGAAAATCATTCTGCTGGGGCCGCGACCAGATGATGTCGAAAACACCGGAATCCTTTGGCATAACTGGAACAGGCTGGCCGAATTCACCGCCCTGCCCAATGTCGAATATGTTGAGGCTGACTATCCCGAGTTTGGCGCATGGTATCAGAAGTTCGATGTCTATTGTTCTACCTCCTTGCTGGAAGGCGGCCCGATCCCGGCGATCGAGGCGATGATGAGCAATGTGATGCCGGTCATCTCTGACACCGGTTTTGCCCGCGATATTATCGAGCATGGCAAAACCGGCTATGTTTTTGCGACCAACGCCAACCCTGTGGATATTGTCACCATGCTGCGCGCAGCCCTGGCCGATACCCATACAAATATTGCCGCCGCCGCTGCCAGCTTTTCGTGGCAAGCGTTTGGCATGGAAATCTGGCACAAGATCCGGGGTGAGGCTAGCTTGGGCGAGCAGATTGACCTGTCGCAGAACGAAAACGCGGTGCGATACCTGCTGCGCGGCTTTCATGTGCCCGAGGCGCGCGGCGTCTGGACCCGGTCACGTCAAGCCGAGATTGCTTTGCCTTTGCCGCCCGGACCCGCACCGCGGGAATTGTTGTTCTACGCTTGGGCCCCGACCGAGATCGGCGCAGAATTCGTCGTCACGGGCGTGACGATCAACGGTAGTCCGACTGTGGCGCAAAAGATTGGCAGCAAAGCCAGAACATACCGCATCCCGATCACCCAAGCCATGCTGCAAGACCGCGATACGCTCTATATCACCATCGAATCCGACAAGGTATTCTCGGCCGAAGATCGACCTTTGATGTCCAAAGAGAAACGAAAGCTGGGCCTGAAAATTGGTTGGGTTCGGCTAAACTGATCTGCTTGATTTTCAACCATCTCAACGCTAAAATTAAGCGACTTAGCAACTTTAACGCGTAAAAACTGTTCTAAACTCCCGTCTTGCGTCATGACAGTAACCATGAACCGCAGCCGATCCCGGCTATTGGTTAGCAAGGAATCATTTGAGTAAGGCGGCGACGTGTTCAAAGGCTTCAAGCGCAATATGCCAAAGACTGATCCGACCGTCTTTGGCCTGATTAGTGACAGGGGTTGGATATTAGAACGGCTGGCGCGTGCCATCGCCGATGAATACCCCGATTTTCGCTATGGCACTGTGATCGAAGGCCAGCCTGATATCGTCTATTACATCACCTATTCGGCGCGTAAAAAGCCTTATGACGGGCTGGAAATAGGTTATTTCTCGCATATCGAAGAGGGTTTGCCCGCCGAGGCGCAATTTTACAAAATCGCGACCGAGGTCAACCACTGCGTCACGCAAGCGCATCGCTATGAAGATGCGCTGCGGATCAAAGGCGCACGAAACATCGTGACCATTCCACCGGGAATTGACCATGACTTGCTACGCCCGCGCTTGCAGGTCGGCGTTGTTGGGCGCACCTATCACACTGGCCGCAAGGGCGAGGCGATGATGACCCGGCTGATGGATATGCCCGAGGTCGAGTTTCACTTTACCGGCGATGGCTGGCCCGGCCCGCCCTGCCATGTGCCCGATGGTCAGATGCAAAATTTCTACCGCGCAATGGATTACATTTTGGTCCCCGCGCTTTACGAAGGCGGGCCGATGTGTGTGCCAGAGGCGCTGGCTTGCGGCATTCCAGTCATCGCCCCCGATATCGGCTGGGTCGAGGATTTTCCCCATATCCCCTATCCCAAAGGCGATGACGTGGCCTTGCGGGCTTTGCTGCTGAAACTGGCGCAACCCAAGCTGGACCTCGCCAAATCTGCCGTCAATTATACTTGGGCGCGCTGGGGTCAGGCCCATGCCAAACTGTTCCGCGAGGTTTACGCCGCCAAGCCACGTGGCACCACGCCTGGCGCGAAAAGCCCATTGGCCCGGGCACAGATCCTTCAGGTTTTGCATGGCGGCGAGCGCCATTCTCAGGGCGGGCCATCGGTGCGCGTCCCCCAAACCGCCAAGCGCTTGGCACCGCTTTGCCAAAGTTCACAGGTCAGCTACGGCGCACCACGCGATGCGGCCCCGCAGGTCGATCTGGCGCATCTTTATAATATCTGGCAACCCGACACGGCGCTTGCCACAGCGCGCAGTCTGAAACACCGCGCCCGCCATCTGGTCTATTCGCCGATTTTGCTGGACCTTAGCCTGCGCGGCTTTTGGGAAGGCGCCCTGCAAGAGGTGGTTCAAACCTACCCATCGGGGCCGGATCGCTTTGCCCGCGCCTTGCCGCAATTGCAACGTCGCTATCTGGCAGCGCTCGGCAATCGCGATGTGGCGCTTAAGGGCTATCAGCCCTTGCCCGGCTTTGCCGCCAAGCTGCGTGCCTGCCTTGATCTGGCCGATCGCGCGGTGTTTCTGAGCCAGTCGGAAAAGCAACTGGCCGAGGCGCTGACCGGGCCGCTGCCTCATGCCACGATCCTGCACAATCCGGTCGATACCAGCCTGTACCACCCAGACCGTGCCGCACAAAGCCCGCTGGCCGCAAAGCTGCACCATGACCTTGGCATCGCCCCCGGCACCCCTTTCTTATTGGCGGTAGGCCGTATCGAGGTGCGCAAAAACCAGTTGATGATGGCCGAGCTTGCGCGCCGATCCGGCTTGCCTTTGGTTCTGGTCGGCCATATTGGCAGCCGCGCTTATGCCGATATGGTGGTCGCATCGGGCGGCGGGTATGCCCATCTGATCAACCGC
>JBLIGH010000145.1:0-7795 GCA_047636855.1 Pseudorhodobacter sp. | reverse complement strand
GCAGGCCGTCCAAGACCCAAGCCTCGTGTCCGCCAGCAATGTTTTCTGCAAGAATCGCGTGGCAACGAAGCAAAGCCGCCGCCCCCTCGGACAGTTTAAGGCCACGTTGGCAGCTAACCACCACGGGCTTGCCGCCCAGTTCTGCGATTAGGCTGGCGATGTCACGATGGGCGATGCGCCGCGATCCCGGGATGAAACGCGGGTCGGCTGCGAAATCCTCGTCATTGCGAACGTCGATTATGATGGGGGCGTCGGGGGTGCCCAACAGGCGGAACAATTGCGGGGCGGTGATCTGGTTCAGACCGGGCATTCAGTGCATCCTTTGCATCACATCTGGCGGCAAGTCCGACCTTTTTTGGGATGCTGGTTTAGGGCATCTAAATTGGTCGAAAGCCTATAAGATTTGTGTTTCAGAAATGCGATGCTTGGGCTGACGCCTCACGGGGCGGTCGCGAACCCCATAAAGTATTTAAGGCCAGCATGGATTCAACGTCAAGCCCTAGCCAATCGGTTTGACAAGTTCGCGCAGCAATTTTTCCCGAATAGCCCTTGGATAATCGCTCAGTCCACGCGCCGTCATCACAAAGCCTTTAGGGGTTATGACCCATTGTTTGTAATAGGAGGATGTTGGCGAGGCTTGCCCCATGTCCTCAATCGCAATTGCATTGATTTCAATGCCTTCTGCGATGGCCTTCATGCGCGCGCGCCCAACGTTTTGCCCCGCATTCTCGGGGCCATCCCCCGAGATATCGATGACTTTGCGCTTGCAGTCAGACACGACAGAAAACTGGGCGATTGAATATTCAATCGCATCACCCACCGCGGTGTCGGATCGGTCGAACGCCCTTGGTATCGCGGCTGACCGGCTAGCGAAATTGGCCAAGGCGCGCGGCGATAGCATGCGTTGCCAAGGCATCACCAGCTTTTGACTGCCCAAGCCTGACCATTGCACCACTGCCAATGCGACCTGACCCTGTAGCACTATGTCGGCGACTTCGGGGTCTTGTAATGCCTGTGCCAAGCCTTGCACTTGCAGCGCATATTCGCCTTTGTCGATTGATCCAGACACATCAATTGCCAACAGCAAAGCCGTCTCACAGGCCTGTGCGGGTGTCGATAATGTCAGGCCAAATAGCAAATATCGCAGCATCAGGTAATGGTGATGCGGTGGCGCTGTTGTGGCAAGTGAAATCACCGTGACCAAAGCGCGCGTTTTGGGGTGTTGGGGGGGGGAAGTGGAGGTTTCTGTTGCCAGGTACCTCCGAACCCCGCCTTACGCTGCTAAGCGCAAGGACTTAGTTTCGGCAACTCGAACTGCTTACGCAGCAAGAGCCATAGCCGGAGCACGGTTGTCATTTGCAACTGTACGATTTGCACCGATATCGGTAGTAGCTCACCGAGCAAAAGCTGGCCCCTTTAGACGTTCGTCGATCCTATTTCGGCCCCCTCCGCCTCAAATGAAGGAGTATTGGTGGAGCCGCCGGGTACCGCCCCCGGGTCCGATCCGTTTATTACGGGTGCGTTTATCGCCATAGTTCGAGCGAACCCGAACAGCTTTAATATAGGGTCAGGTGCGGGCGTCCGCAAGCGGACTCGTGCGATTGAGCTGTTTGGCCCGCACGGACAGGGCGTCTTTGGGGCCACCGCTGATTTTTGTCAGGCTTTTGGCCACCGGGTTCATGGTGCCTTGATCTAAGTCAGAGCCGGCTGTCACGGCATATGCAACCCTTGCGGCAGATCGGGTGGATTGGGGATCGGCGTCATGCAGCGCTAATCCAGATCTATCCTTGGAAATTCCCGGTGTTGTGGCGGTAGTGATGACGGCGCCCAGCCCAAGCGAAAAGGAACGCCGTATGCCTGTGCAGATAAACGAAGCCCCGCAGGGCGAGGTCGCGGGCTGGCTTTGGTCGGTTGGCGTTGCGGCCTTTGCCGTGCTTTGGTGGCTTGTCTACGGCCGCTTGATTGCAGCATCGGAATGGATCGTGGCATTGTTGCCGGTGGACCGGCACAGCCATACAGGCGAGGCGCTGGCCTTCTTCTTTTATGATGTGCCCAAGGTGATGATGTTGCTGACGCTGATTGTGTTTGCGATGGGCGTGGTGCGCAGCTTCTTTTCCCCCGAGCGAACCCGCGCCTTTTTGGCAGGCAAGCGCGAGGGGGCGGGCAATGTCATGGCGGCGGGTTTGGGCGTTCTGACGCCGTTTTGTTCGTGCTCTGCCGTGCCGTTGTTTATTGGCCTCGTCTCGGCGGGGGTGCCGCTTGGGGTGACGTTTTCCTTCCTGATTTCGGCACCAATGGTCAATGAGGTGGCGCTGGTGCTGCTGTTCGGTTTGGTTGGTTGGCAGGTGGCCGTGACCTATGCGGCCTTCGGGCTGATCATTGCGATCTTTGCCGGCTGGGTGATTGGGCGGCTGCACTTGGAGGGATGGCTGCAAGATTGGGTTCGCGATATCCATTCCGGTGCTTCCACCCCAGCGGTGGTTCCGGGCGTGCGCCTAACGCTGGTGGACCGGTACAAGCTGGGCCTCGAAGCGGTGCACGAGATCTTTGGCCGGGTCTGGATGTGGATCATCCTCGGTATCGGAATGGGCGCGTTGATCCACGGCTATGTGCCACAAGATCTGATGGTACGGATCATGGGGGCCGATCAATGGTGGAGCGTGCCCGTCGCCGTCTTGATGGGCATTCCGATGTACACCAATGCTGCCGGGGTCATCCCGATTGTCGAGGCGCTGTTGGGCAAGGGCGCTGCCCTTGGCACGGTTTTGGCGTTCATGATGTCGGTCATCGCATTGAGCCTGCCCGAGATGATCATCCTGCGTCAGGTGCTGACCCTGAAACTCATCGCTGTGTTCATCGCGGTCTTGGGCTTTGGCATCCTGGCCGTGGGTATTATCTTCAACATGTTGTTCTGAAAGGACAAGGAAATGGAAATCAAGGTTCTGGGTCCGGGGTGCGCCAAGTGTAAAGCAACCATCGAACAGATTGGCAAAGTCGCAAAAGAGATCGGTGTTGCAGTTGAACTGACCAAGGTCGAGGGCATGCGCGAGATCGTAGGTTTCGGCATTATGTCCACCCCCGGCGTGGCGATCGACGGCAAAATCGTCCATGTCGGAAGCGTCCCGACGCATGATCAAGTCAAGGAATGGATGACATGACTGCGTTTTACCAAACAGACTGGGCGCAAAGCGCGCGTGCGGTGGGTCCGCGCGTGCCGGGCAAAACCGCCGCCAGCTTTATCACTTGCGAACAGACGTCCGCCTTGTTGAGGCCGACCCGTTGCGCCGTCATTTGCGAACGCAGCGCCGCATTGCCCAAACGCGGTCCGCGCCGACCCTGTTGGTCGGCACCGCCGCGCGCAAGGCGGCCTGATGGCCCATAATCACCCTGCGCCTGCTGATCTTGGCCCGGCCTTTCGCTGGGCGGTGGGGCTGAACACCGCTTATGTTCTGCTAGAGGCTACGGCAGGGTTCGTGACCGGTTCGTTGGCGCTGTTGGCCGATGCCGCGCATAACCTGACCGATGTGGCCGGTCTGTTGATCGCATGGGGGGCAGCAGTGCTGGCCAAGCGGGCAGGGACCGCCAGTTACACTTTTGGCTATGGCCGTGCCACCATTCTGGCCGCGATGTTCAACGCCATCGCCATCATGATTGGCGTGGTGCTGGTGATCTGGCAATCGGTGCAACGGTTTCAGACGCCGGTCGAGGTGCCGGGATTAACGATCTTGCTGGTAGCCTTGGTGGGGATCGCGGTGAACACCGGCTCGGCGCTGTTATTCATGCGGTCGCAAAGGGATGACCTGAATATCAAAGGTGCCTTTTTACACATGACGGCTGATGCGGTGGTGTCGGGCGCGGTGGTGCTGGCGGCGGCGGGCATCATGTACACGGGTTGGCAATGGCTGGACCCGGCGGTTGCCATTGCGGTCTCGGTTTTGATTGCGGTCACTGCTTGGGGCCTGATGCGCGACGCCCTGCGGTTGGGGTTGGACGGCGTGCCCTTCAGCATCGATCGCCAAGCGGTGGCAACCTATATTGGCGATCAGGCCGGTGTCAGCAATGTCCACGATCTGCATATCTGGGCGCTGTCGACCACCCGCACGGCACTGGCGGCCCATCTGGTTTGGGATGGCGCTGATGCTGACGGCTTCATCGACCATCTTACCGATGCGTTGCAGCACGACTTCGGTATTGCACATGTCACCTTGCAACTGGAAACAACGCCTTGCGCCCGGGCAGGGCAATGCCTTGCAACCTAACGCTGGAAACCGACGCAGCGGGTTTGTCAGGCCGAGTTTCAAAGCCCTCTAGGATCAAACGCCTTAGGTCTTTGGCTTTCTGGCGCGGTGCCTTTGTCATTAAAAGTTCATTTGAAAAATACATTATTTCCTTTATTCAGGAAATATGGAACAGAATCGCGCATCTCACGGATTTGCCACGCTTGGCCACCCGGGCCGCTTGGCGGTCTTTCGTCTGCTGATGCGGTTTGCGCCGCAAAGCGTGCGACCGACAGAGATTGCCGCGTCGCTTGGGTTGAAACAAAATACGCTTTCGCATCACCTTGCCGATCTGACGGCCTGTGGTCTGGTGCAGGTCGAGCGGCGCGGGCGCTCGCTCCATTACTCGGTTGATATGGAGGTGACAGAGGGGCTTATCGGCTACCTTGCCCTCGATGTTGGGCGCGCGCGCGCCGATCTTCTTGGTCCCCTTTTTGCACATCAAAAGGAAGGCATCGCTATGGGTGACACGACTTTCAACGTCTTATTCATTTGCTCGGGTAACTCTGCCCGCTCGATTTTTGCCGAGGTATTGCTGCGCGATCTGGGGCAGGGCAAGTTTCAGGCCTTTTCGGCGGGCGTCCATCCAAACAGCCAGTTAAACCCCTTTGCGCTGGAAGTTCTGGGGCGCAATGGCCATGACGTGGCAGCCCTACGCTCAAAGCACCTGTCAGAGTTTCAAGACGCTGGCGTGCAGGGCATGGATTTCGTTTTCACGGTTTGTGACACGGCCGCAGCCGAGGAATGCCCGCCTTGGCCCGGTCAACCGATCACCGGCCATTGGGGGTTGCCTGACCCGACGAAAGCGACGGGTACCGATGCCGAGAAAGCACTGGTCTTTGCGCAAACCTACGGGGCGCTGCGCCGCCGCGTCGCTGCCTTCGTCGAACTGCCCTTCCCTGTGCTGGACCGTATGGCGCTCCAGGCCCGTGTGGATCAGATCGGCGATCTATCCGACACCAACATCAAAGGTTAATCCCCCATGCCTCGTATTGCTCTTAACGGCCTTGGCCGGATCGGAAAACTCGTGCTGCGCGACCTGATCGACACAGGTGCCGGCGGCGAGATTGTGTTGATCAACGACCCTATCGGCGATGCAGAACAGCATGCGCTGCTGATGGAGTTCGATAGCGTGCATGGGCGCTGGAAGGCGCAGATCAGTCATGACGCAGACAGTCTGACGCTGAATGGCCAGCACATCCGTTTGACGGATGAAAAGACGATCGAGGCCCTGCCATTGGCCGCGCTTGGCATTGATCTGGTGATCGATTGCACCGGTGTGTTCAAGACCGGTGCCCTGGTCGCACCTTACTTTGCTGCCGGGGCAAAGAAGGTTGTGGTCTCGGCCCCGGTTAAGGATGGTGGCGCGCTGAACCTTGTTTATGGGGTGAACCATCACCTTTACGACCCCGCTGCGCATCGTTTGATCACGGCGGCATCCTGCACGACCAATTGCCTGGCCCCTGTGGTGAAAGTCATCCACGAAGGGATCGGCATCAAACACGGATCAATCACCACGATACATGATGTAACGAACACCCAAGCCATCGTTGACCGCCCCGCAAAGGACATGCGGCGCGCGCGTTCGGCGCTGTTGAACCTGATCCCGACCACCACCGGATCGGCCACAGCAATCACGCTTATCTATCCCGAGTTGAAGGGGCGCCTGAACGGTCATGCCGTGCGGGTGCCGCTGTTGAATGCCTCGCTGACCGATTGCGTGTTCGAGGTCGCGCGCGCGACCAGTGCCGAAGAGGTCAATGCGCTGTTTGCGGTTGCCGCCGAAGGCCCTTTGAAAGGGGTGCTTGGCTACGAGACACGGGCGCTGGTCTCGTCGGACTACACCAACGATCCCCGCTCTGCGATCATTGATGCACAGTCAACAATGGTCATCAATGGCACACAGGTAAAGATCTACGCTTGGTATGACAATGAATGGGGATATGCCTGCCGCTTGGCTGACATCACCCGAATGGTGGCGGGCCTGTTGTGACAAAGACCGCCCCCCCTTCGGATTCGCTGCGGGCCTATATGGCCGTTACGGCGGCCTATTGGGCCTTCATGCTGTCGGATGGTGCGCTGCGGATGTTGGTGCTGCTACATTTCAACGCCTTAGGCTTCACGCCAATTCAGCTGGCATGGCTGTTCTTGCTTTATGAACTCGCGGGGGTCGTGACAAACCTTTATGCTGGCTGGCTTGCAACACGTTTCGGATTGGCCGCGACGCTTTACGCGGGGCTTGCGCTGCAAATCATCGCGCTGATCGCCCTTGCGCAACTCGACCCGGCCTGGGATATCATGGCCTCGGTGACATTCGTCATGCTGGTTCAGGGGCTTTCGGGCGTGGCCAAGGACCTCGCAAAAATGTCTTCAAAATCAGCGGTCAAGCTGTTGGCGCCTGACGGGGATGGCACGCTTTTTCGCTGGGTTGCAACCCTCACCGGCTCGAAAAACGCGGTCAAGGGCATTGGATTTTTCCTTGGCGCGGTGCTTTTGGGGCTATGGGGGTTCGATGCTGCGATTTGGGGCATGGCGGCGGTGCTGGGCGTGATCTTGATCGCCGTCGCATTGTTTTTGCCTGCGGGCTTGCCTGCCAAGGATAAGACGGCAAAATTCGCAGGCTGGCTGTCGCCTGACCCGCGCGTCAACCGACTAAGCCTTGCGCGGATGTTTTTGTTTGGGGCGCGCGACGTCTGGTTCGTCGTGGGTGTTCCGGTCTATTTTCAAATGGTGTTGTCGGATGGCACGCCCGATAGTCGTCGCTGGGCGTTCTTCGTGATCGGTGGCTTTCTGGCGCTTTGGATCATCTTGTACGGCGCTGTGCAGGCTGCAGCCCCACGCATCATCGGGGCTACGGGGCCAGATGTGCTGGTCAAGGCCATCCGCTGGGCAGGCTATCTGGTGCCGATCCCATTCGTGCTGGCCGCCGCTGCATGGGCTGCGGGTTCACCTGCTGATTGGCTGACGGCTGTGCTGATTGTGGGCCTTTTGACCTTCGGTTTTGTGTTTGCCATTAACTCTGCTGTGCATTCCTATTTGATCCTTGCATTTGGTGACGCCAGCCGGATTTCGCGGGATGTCGGGTTCTACTATATGTCAAATGCGGCGGGGCGGTTGCTGGGCACGCTGCTGTCGGGCGTCAGCTATCAGGTGGGGGGGCTGCCTTTGTGCTTGGCGACGGCGGGCATAATGTCCGCGCTGGCATGGCTTGCCGCACGCAGGCTTCGGGGGTTTGAGGCCTAAGTGCCCAAGCAATACGGGCCGCGTTGATCGTGGTGCGCTGACGATTTCAGGGCCAAATGGCACCCCAAAATGCTTCGTCTAACCAAGTTTTGATCGGGGGAAAAAAACCGAAAAAAATCAGGGACCTAGGGGCGCCTAGCTTTTGGACGGTCCCTGAAACCGACGCCAATCGGCAATTCCACCATTGATGCGCATACAAATTTGGGTAAAATTGAGCCTTGGCACATATTTTGGCCAGCTGGTCACTCAATTTTCAAGGCTCAATTCGCATTAGC
>JBLIGH010000144.1:0-7816 GCA_047636855.1 Pseudorhodobacter sp. | reverse complement strand
GCCGGTCAGATGCAGGTCATACTTTGGATCGCGAGCGCAAAGTGTGATGTCGCGTGCCGCGATGTTCAACATATCTTCGACCAAGGCGCGCGGGAAGCGGATACGCCCGTCATCCCCCAAAATTGCCCCAGCACCGGTCAGCAATTCCACCCCGGAAGGCGGGGCCTGACTAAGCCCGATCTGTTCCAGCGCGTCCAATGCCGAGGCGTGGATTTTCGCCACCCCCTCATCGGTCAGCGGCTTATAACGCCCACCCGGCATGCCGGGCCGAATGGGCCGCATTGCATCCGACAAAGGGGCTGCGCGCATGGCGACCCGGCTGACCCGCCCGCCCGAACGTCGCGCCCGTACCGGTTCACATATCTCGCCAATATCACTCATTTTTGCCTCCCAAAAATCGATCATGCCAGCAGCTATTGATTGCCTTCGCGCCGATTAAGCGCGAATGCGTGCGTTTTTCGGATCCCAAAGCGGGGCATCTTCTTGCACCACGGCGCGGTGTTTCTGCCCGAAGATTTCAACCTCCAGCACCGTTCCGGGCACCGCCAGATCGGCCCGCAACATGCCCAAGGCAATGCAGGCCTTGACCCGGTGACCGTAGTAGCCCGAGGTGGTCTCGCCCACGACTGTGCCGTCATGCCAAATCGTTGACATATAAGGCGGATCATAGACATCGGACTGCACCAGAAGCGTCACGAATTGCTTTGTGACACCTTGCTGTTTTTCCGCAGCCAGTGCGGCTTTGCCCCGGAAATCATGGTTCCAATCGACAAAGCGCCCCAGCCCGCCCTGAAGCACGGTATAATCGGTCGAAAGGTCGCCCTTCCAAGTGCGATAGCCTTTCTCGATCCGCAGTGAATTCAGGGCGAACATGCCAAAAGGCAGCAGCCCATGCGGTTTGCCCGCCGCCAAAACCATACCCCAGACCTTCGGCGTATCGGCGCGGCGCGAATGGATCTCCCAACCCAATTCACCCGCGAAGGACACCCGCATCAGCACCACTTCAGCCCCCGCGACCACAGCGGTTTGAAAGCTAAGCCATGGGGCAGTCAGATCAGCGCCGCAAATTTCGGCCAACACGGCACGGCTGGCGGGGCCGGTCAGAATTTGGCAAGACCAATCATCCGTCTCGTCGCGCAGACGCAGGCCCGCACCCAAATGCCGAAGCAGCCATTCACGGTCATGGCTTTGCGCACTCGCCGCAGTGATCAGCAAAATTTCATCCTCGGCAATCCGTGCCACCGACATCTCGGTCACGATTCGCCCCATATCATCGGCGAAATAGGCAAGGCCCATACGGCCGATCTTGGGCAATTTGCCGGTGATCTGCGCTGTCAGCCAATCAGCCGCCCCTGCGCCCGACAGACGGAACCGCGAGAAGCCGGGCAGATCCAGAATACCCGCTGCATCGCGCACCGCTTCGCATTCCGCCTTGACCGCGCCAAACCAAGCGCCTTCGCGCTTCCAAGTCTGGCTGCCTGCGCCTGAGGTATCGTCGCCGGGGCGTGCGTACCAATTCGCCCGCTCCCAACCATTGTAGACGCCAAAGACCGCACCCTTGTCTGCCACGCGGTCATGCACCGCAGATAGCTTCTTGCCGCGCCCTTCGGGCCAAGCGAAATGCGGGAAATGCATTGCGTATTCATGGCCGTAGACCTCTATGCCTTTGGCAATGCAATAGTCTTGATCCTCGAACCCGGTAAAGCGGCGGGGGTCGCAAGACCACATATCCCACTCGGTCGCCCCTTGCGTCACCCATTCCGCCAGCACCTTGCCCGCACCGCCCGCCTGACAGATGCCAAAGGTGAACACGCATGCCTCAAAGGCGTTTGGCACCCCCGGCATCGGCCCGATCAACGGGTTGCCATCGGGCGTATAGGGGATCGGCCCGTTGATCACCTTGGTCAAAGGGGCCGAGGCCAGCAACGGCACCCGTGCCATCGCGTCCTCGATATACCATTCCAACCGCTCCAAATCGTCGGGGAACAGCTGAAAGCTGAAATCTTGCGGGAAAGGGTCGCCCTCGGAAATCCAATGCGCTTTGCAATTGCGCTCGTAAGGGCCAAGGTTGAAACCGTTCTTTTCCTGACGCAGATAATACGAGCTATCAACATCGCGCAAAAGCGGCAGTTTGCCCCCGGTCGCCGCACTATGCGCGGCAATTTCCGGCACGGTGTCAAACAGCATATATTGATGGCTCATCACCATCATCGGCACATCGCGGCCAAACATTTTACCGACCTCGCGGGCGTAATAGCCTGCGGCATTGACCACATATTCGCAGCGCACCTCGCCCTTTTCGGTGCTAACGACCCATTCGCCACCCTCGCGCCGAACTGCCGTAACCGGGCAGAAACGTTCGATCCTTGCCCCCAGATTGCGCGCGCCTTTGGCCAGCGCTTGCGTCAACTGGGCCGGGTCAATATCGCCGTCATAGGGGTCATAAAGCGCGCCGGTCAGATCGTGGGTTTCCAAAAACGGATAGCGGCTTTGGATCTCGTCCGGGGTCAAAAGCTGCAGCGCCATGCCCTGATAGCGCCCCATGCCAACCACGCGCCGGAATTCATCCAACCGTTCTTGGGTATGCGCCAAGCGGACAGAGCCGGTCACGTGGTAATTCATCGGATAGTCGACTTCTGCGCCCAGATTTCGGTACAGCTCGGCCGAATAACGCTGCATATTCATGATCGACCAGCTGGCGCTGAAGGTCGGCACATTGCCCGCGGCATGCCAAGTAGAGCCCGCCGTCAGCTCGTTCTTTTCCAGCAAAAGGCAATCTGTCCAGCCCGCTTTGGCCAGATGATAAAGGCACGACGCGCCAACAGCCCCACCACCAATAATCACCACGCGTGCAGTGTTTGGAAATTCAGCCATGCCAGTCCCTTTTTTGATCGCAATATATCCCAATCAAAGGCAGGTTTTTCCGGTGTAACGCGCCCTCGAACTGAGCTGACTATCCGCTCTAAATCACAGGCTTACAATTCGGCTTTTTCGGCCTTATTAATCGGAATAACCGATTAGGCAGAATGGGAATATGCCGATGCAAACCGATCAGATCGAAACCTTCCTCGACCTTGTCGAGACCCGCAGTTTCAACCGCACGGCAGAGCGGCTTGGCCTGACGCAATCGTCGGTTTCAGGGCGCGTGACAGCGATGGAAACTGCCTTGGGCGTCCGACTGTTCACCCGGTCGCGCGCAGGCACAGAGCTGACAACCGAGGGATTGAAATTTGAGCCCCATGCCAGAAGGTTACGCCATGCCTGGGCCGAGGCACGCCATTCTGTGACCGCCACGGGCGACGCGGTGATGAACATCCGACTTGGCATTCAAAGTGACCTTGGGCCGGAATATCTAGGCGATTGGATGCAAGGGTTTCGGGCCAACCTGCCCGATTGCGCCTTTTATATCGAAGCGGATTTTTCCGCACAGATGTGCCGCGATCTGATTTCTGGCGTGTTGGATTTTGCCGTGCTTTACACACCGCATTCCGGGCCCGATCTGCATTTCACCACGCTGGGCGTCAGCCGGTACTGGCTTATCTCTAGCGAAACCGATCAGCGGGCCGGATTGCGGGTCGAAAGCTATATCCGGGCCAATTATGCCGCTGCGTTTGATATGGTCCATCGCGCGGCAGTGCCGGAATTGCAACATGCCCCAGTGGCCGCTGGGCAGTCGGCGACGATCCTGGGCCTTTTGACGAAACTGGGCGGCTCGGCCTATGTAATCGAGCATCGGGTGCAAGAGCTGCTGGACACGGGCGATTTTCGGCTGGTCAAAGACACCCCGTCCATCGAGCAGCCAGTTCATGCGGCAACACATCTGCGCCACCGCACTTCTAAAATGCACCGCAGATTGCTGCAGGTGGTGCAGAAATCCTTTGCTGCTTCGCCGCGTATCAGGCCCGGAAATCTGAAATCACCGCCACCCCCGGCGGGGTTGGTCCGTTAAAGGCACGCAGCTCTGCTGATGCCGCTGAAAGGCCGACTTCGCGGGCAATCAGCGGCGACATATCCACGACGCCGCGCGTGATCAGATCCAACAGCGAGGGATAGCGCCAGCTTGGCATGCCGCGCGTTCCAAACAGGGCCAGGTTTTTCATGTAAACCGCATTCATGTTGATCTGCATCGTCGCGGTATGGCCAATGGGCATGCCCACCTGCACATGCCGCCCCAGCGGGCGCAGGCATTCGATAGAGCTGTTGGTCGTGGCCTCGATCCCCAAAGCCTCGACCGAGACATGCGCGCCACCGCCGGTCATCTCGATTATCCGCGCCGCCACATCACCCGAGCGCGCGTCAATCGCGGCCTCGGCCCCCAAGGACAGCGCATGGGCCAGCTTTTCCGGCACCACATCGACAACGATCACCCGCGCGCCCAAAGCACGGCCCAAAAGCAATGTCGAAAGCCCAATGCCGCCCGTGCCATGTACCGCCAGCCATTCCCCGGCCTGCAAACCTGCGCGCCCCGTCAGCGCGTGCCAAGCGGTGGTGACCCGGCATCCCAAACCCGCCGCCACAACCGGTGACAGCGTTTCCGGCAAAGCAGCCAGATTATGCGCGAAAGGAACCGAGACATATTCAGCGAAAGCCCCCGGCTCGACAAACCCCGGCAAGCGTTGGCTTTTGCAAATATTTTGATGGCCCGACTGGCAATCCGGGCAAGCGCCACAGGCCAGAATGAAAGGTGCAACCACTTGGTCGCCAAGCCGCCATTTTGCCAAAGGCCCGGCTTCGACCACCTCACCGCAATATTCATGCCCTTGGATTTGGCCCGGTTTCACCCGGGGATGCTCGCCGACCCAGCCGTGCCAATCAGACCGACACACGCCGCAGGCCAGTACTTTCAGCACGACCCCATCGGCTTCGCAGACCGGATCCGGGACATCCTCGATGACCAGATCCTCGTTATAACGCCTCAAGACCGCTGCCCGCATGTTCATTCCCCCGATTTTGGCAATGAGGGAACAAAGCAAAGCCCGGGTCAAGCCTTCTTTGTGGCAAAACCCTGCACGCGATCCGTGAAATGGTGTGGAATTTTCGGCCCGCTTTGCGCGGGCCAGCCCGGTGCCGTCAGATGATCTCGATGCTGTATTTCTCGATCACGGTGTTGGACAGCAGCTTGTCGCACATCTCTTTGACCTCAGCCTCGACCGTCGCTTCATCCTGACCCGCCAGATCAAGCTCGATCACCTTGCCTTGGCGCACACCCTGAACACCCGAAAAGCCCATAGTTCCAAGGGCATGGCGGATGGCTTCGGCCTGCGGGTCCAGAACACCGTCTTTCAGCATGATGTGAACGCGCGCTTTCATAAGATTGCCTCTTTAATTGATCAGGGTCGGTTTGGTTGTATGCGTGACGTTAGAGGGCAAAACCCCCAAGCGCCGCGCCAATTCAGAATAAACATCGGCCAAAGGTCCCGGCTCGCGGGCTTGGCCTTCACGGTCGGTGGCCTCCAACCCGCGCAGATCCCACAAACGGCAGCTATCGGGGCTGATTTCATCCGCCACGATAAGACGCATGAAATCGCCTTCCCAGATACGGCCGAACTCGACCCGGAAATCCATCAAACGGATGCCAACGCCGATCATTACCCCAGACATAAAGTCATTCACCCGCACCGCAAGTTGGACGATATCATCCATGTCTTGCTGATTGGCCCAGCCGAAAGCCGCGATATGTTCTTCCGATACCATCGGTGTGCCCAGCTTTTCGTCTTTCAGATAATATTCGATGATTGGGCGCGGCAATTGCGTGCCTTCCGGAATGCCCAAGCGTTCCGACATCTCGCCAGCTGCATAATTGCGCACAACAATTTCCAGCGGCACAATCTCGGCCATCCGCACAAGCTGCTCGCGCATGTTCAGACGGCGAATGAAATGCGTCGGCACGCCGATCCCGTTCAAACCCTGCATGAAAAATTCCGACAGACGATTGTTCAGCACACCCTTGCCTTCCAAAGCGGGCTGCGGAGGCGTCGCCTCGGCGCTGCCATCATCTTTGAAATATTGGATGAGAGTTCCCGGCTCAGGCCCCTCATAAAGGATCTTGGCCTTACCTTCATAAACCTTGTTGCGGCGTGCCATGAAGTCCCCGGTCCAATGCCTGCAAAGGCGACGAACAGCCACCCTCTTTACCTTTGCATCGCGCTATAATGCAACCTGACCTGCCCCGCAAGGCGGCGTCTTGGCTCGATGTGCATTTGAACACAGATGCGGCACCTCACCCCTTGAAGGCGCGGCCGACTAAGGGCATATCAGAATCTACGACTTTCACACGAGAGGTTTTGCAATGAACAGTTTCAACGACCGCGAAAAAGCTTTTGAAAGCAAATTCGCCCATGATGCCGAAATGCAGTTTCGGGCAGAAGCACGCTGTAACAAGCTGGCTGGCCTGTGGGCTGCCGCGCTTTTGGGCAAAACCGATGACGCCGCCACGGAATATGCAATGACGGTTGTCGCAGCTGATTTCGAAGAAGCGGGCAACGAGGATGTTGTTCGCAAGCTTGCAGCCGATCTGGATGGCAAAGCCAGCGCCGACGAGATCCGTGCAAAACTGGCCGAGATGTTGGCCAAGGCCAAAGGCCAGTTGTTCGACGAAATCAACTAAGATTGCGGGCTGTCGCGGTGTTTGCGCGACCGCCCGGATGCAGCGCTGACCTTGCCTGACACGGCTGAACCTGCCAAGCCTTCGGGGCTTAGCGGGTTTTCGCGCATAATGATCATGAATAAAATCGAATTGCCTCGCCTCGGCTGCCGTGCCAAACGGTAAGAAAACGACCCAAGCCGAAGTGGCCTTGGGCGCCGAATGGACAGAGGCAGTATTTATGAGCGACGCATTGACGAAACTGCTGGCAAGCCGGGATTGGCTGCTTGCGGATGGCGCGACGGGCACTAACCTGTTCAACATGGGCCTTTCCTCGGGCGAGCCGCCAGAGATGTGGAATATTGAGCAGCCCAATAATATCCGCAAGCTTTATAAAGACGCCGTAGATGCCGGGTCCGATATTTTCTTGACCAATAGCTTCGGCGGCAATGCCAGCAGACTGAAACTGCACAATGCACAGGATCAGGTCTTTGAGCTTAACCGTGTCGCAGCCGCTTTGGGCCGCGAGATTGCCGATGCCGCAGGCCGCGCAGTTGTCGTCGCAGGGTCTGTTGGCCCTACAGGTGAGATTTTTGTGCCGATGGGCAGTCTGACCCATGAGCTGGCGGTCGAGATGTTCCATGAACAGGCCGAAGGTCTGAAAGCCGGCGGGGCTGATGTGCTTTGGGTCGAAACCATTTCAGCACCCGAGGAATACAAAGCTGCCGCAGAGGCCGCCAAGTTGGCGGGCATGCCCTGGTGCGGCACGATGAGCTTTGATACGGCAGGACGCACGATGATGGGCACCACCTCGGCTGCGATGGGGGAAATGGTTGGGAAGCTGGCCAATCCACCATTGGCCTTTGGGGCCAATTGCGGTGTTGGCGCCTCCGATCTATTGCGCACGGTGCTTGGCTTTGCCGCCCTTGGCACGGACCTGCCGATCATTGCAAAAGGCAATGCAGGCATTCCGAAATACCATGAGGGCCATATCCATTATGATGGCACGCCGGAATTGATGGCCGAATATGCCATTCTGGCGCGCGATGCTGGGGTGCGGATTATCGGCGGTTGCTGCGGCACCATGCCAGAGCATCTTGCCGCCATGCGTGCAGCCCTCGAAAATCGCCCCAAAGGGCCGCGCCCGACCTTGGACCATATTTCTGAAATACTGGGCGGATTTTCCTCGGCCAATGACGGGACCGGCGATTTTGTGGCCCCCCCACGCCGAGA
>JBLIGH010000143.1:0-7822 GCA_047636855.1 Pseudorhodobacter sp. | reverse complement strand
CCGCGATATTCGCTACCGCGTGACATTGGCCGAGGGCGTGACGAGCTGGCAAGTGGTTGAAAGCTTGAAGCGCGCCGATTTCTTGCAAGGCTCGGTCGCTGAGAAACCATCGGAAGGCAGCCTTGCGCCTGACAGCTATGAAGTTGTGCGTGGCGGTGATCGGGCAACGTTGCTGGCGCAAATGGAAGATCGACAAGTCAGGATATTGGCGGATCTTTGGGCCAGCCGTGCGGCTGGTGTGCCTTATAAGACCCCAGAGGAGGCGCTGATCATGGCCTCGATCGTGGAAAAGGAAACCGGGATCGCGGACGAGCGCCGCCAAGTCGCCAGCGTCTTTGTCAATCGCTTGAAGCTGGGGATGAAGCTGCAAACCGATCCGACCGTCATCTATGGGGTGACCAAGGGTGAAGGCATTCTGGGCCGCGGGCTGCGCCAAAGTGAGCTTCGTCGTGAAACTCCTTGGAATACCTATGTTATTAGTGGATTGCCGCCGACACCAATCGCCAACCCTGGCCGTTTGAGCATCGAGGCGACATTAAACCCAGACAGCACGGAATATCTGTTCTTTGTGGCTGATGGCACGGGCGGACACGCCTTTGCGACGACGCTTGCCGATCACAACGCCAATGTTGTGAAATGGCGGGCAATCGAAGCGCAGCAGAAGATCGACGGTGCCACTGGCGTGCAGGGGAATTGATAATTCGCCTGTGGTTTTACTAACGAAAGCTTAATAGATCGTTCGTTAAGTCTTTGTTGTAGAAGGAAATTATATTGACTTAGCGTGCGGTCTGATCTATTGATTTGGACATGCTAGAAGAAGTGGGCAAGCGGCTCGGGGGTGACCCCGGTGCCGCTTTTTCATTTTGCTCGTGCGGGTAGGCGTGAGAGGCGGGTGCAGCAACATATGACAATTATATTCTCTCAGGGTGATGAGACGCCAACAGATTTACTGGCGTTTTCGGAAGACTTGTATCTCGACGCGGCGAAGGAGCTGAAACAGGCGGTTACAAACGCCCAAGAGGCAAATCCCAGCGACGCGAAAGCCGTTCTGACGGCGCTCAAAGATCTCAAGACCGCGTTTCATACGGTCATGGAGGAAAGGACTAAACTTGAAAAATACCGCAGACAGGCAGGTGGCAGCGCCGGAGGACCTCAGCTTGACCTTGCCGCCGCGCGCGTTGAAATCGGGCGCAGGTTGGCTCGCCTCCGTGACGCCGCAGATCGTTGATGCGTTTTTGGAAGGGTTAAGCGAGAATGCTTTGCTGGCCCTGCCTTGGATGTTTGAGTTCTGGGCTTTGCCGCATCAATTGGCCCCAGAAGGGGCATGGAAAAGTTGGGTGATCATGGGGGGGCGTGGCGCGGGGAAAACCCGCGCCGGGTCCGAATGGGTCCGCGCGGAAGTCGAAGGCGCAGGGCCATTGGACCCGGGGCGCGCCAAACGCGTGGCGCTTGTTGGTGAAACCTTAGAGCAGGTCCGCGACGTGATGGTGTTTGGCGATAGCGGGATCATTGCCTGCTCGCCACCCGACCGCCGCCCGCAGTGGGAGGCAACGCGGCATCGGTTGATTTGGCCCAATGGGGCCACGGCGCAAGCCTATTCGGCGCATAATTCCGAAGCCTTGCGTGGACCGCAATTTGATGCGGCTTGGGTCGACGAATTGGCGAAGTGGAAGAACGGCCAAGAAGCCTGGGACATGCTGCAATTTGCGCTGCGCTTGGGCGAGAACCCGCGGCAGGTCGTGACAACGACGCCGCGCAATGTCGGGGTGTTGAAGGCGATCTTGAAAAACCCGTCGACGGTTGTGACCCATGCGCCAACCGAAGCGAACCGGGCCTATCTGGCGGCTTCGTTCCTGGAAGAGGTGGAGCGCCGCTATGCCGGGACCAGCCTTGGACGGCAAGAGTTGGAAGGCGTGCTGATTGAAGAGGTCGAGGGCGCATTGTGGCGGCTTGCGGATTTGGAAAAGGCGCGCGTGACGGAAATTCCGATGATGGACCGCGTGGTTGTGGCGGTGGATCCGCCGGTGACGGGTCATGCCGGGTCTGATGAATGTGGGATTTTGGTGGTGGGTGCTGTGACGAAGGGGCCGCCGCAGGATTGGCGGGCTTATGTGTTGCAAGATGCCAGCGTGAAGGCCGCTTCGCCTGATACATGGGCGCGGGCTGCAATCGCCGCAGCAGAACGACACGGGGCCGAGCGGGTGGTGGCAGAGGTGAACCAAGGCGGCGACATGGTGGAAAGCATCATTCGGTCCATCGCGCCGATGGTGTCTTACCGGGCTGTGCGCGCGACGCGGGGTAAGATCACGCGGGCGGAGCCCATTGCCGCCCTTTACGAGCAAGGGCGCGTGCGTCATTTGCCGGGATTGGGCGCGCTGGAAGATCAGATGTGCCAGATGGCCTTGCAGGGATATCTTGGCAAGGGCAGCCCGGACCGCGTTGACGCCCTTGTTTGGGCGCTGACCGATTTGATGTTGGATGGTGCTGCTAAGTGGCAAAACCCCACCGTACGCTCACTTTAACACATCTAAATCAATTTCGACGAAAACTTATCTCAACCCGAGGGGCTGAGGCCCTGGTGCTGCTTTCAGCTGGCACCGTCCGAACCGAAAAAGGAGTTGACCCAGATGGTTTTCGATTTCCTGAAACGCGCAGATCGTGCGGTACCGGAGCAAAAGGCATCGGCCACGGGGCCGGTGATCAACTATTCCGGTACGGGCCGAGTGGCCTGGAGCCCGCGTGACACGGTGAGCCTGACCAAGACCGGGTTTCTGGGCAACCCCATTGGCTTTCGCTCGGTCAAGCTGATCGCGGAGACGGCGGCGGCTTTGCCTTTGGTCTTGCAAGATTGCGACCGTCGCTATGACGTTCATCCGCTGTTGAGTTTGATCCGCAGGCCAAACCCGGTGCAGGGCCGGGCCGAGCTGTTTGAAGCGCTGTATGGGCAATTATTGCTATCGGGGAATGCCTATCTTGAAGCGGTTCCCAGTGCAGGAGTTTTGCCGGGCGAATTGCATGTGTTGCGCTCTGACAGGATGAGCCTGGTGCCGGGGGCGGATGGTTGGCCCGTTGCGTATGATTATACGGTGGGCAGCCGGAAGCATCGCTTTGACATGACGACCGGGCCGGCGCCGATCTGCCATATCAAGAATTTCCACCCTCAGGACGATCATTACGGTTTCAGTCCGATGCAGGCGGCTGCGGTGGCGCTGGATGTGCATGTATCGGCCTCGCATTGGTCGAAGGCGCTGCTGGACAATGCTGCGCGGCCTTCAGGGGCGATCATCTACAAGGGGGTGGATGGGCAATCGCAACTGTCATCGGATCAATATGACCGGTTGCAAAATGAGATGGCGGCGCATCATCAGGGCGCGCGAAATGCGGGGCGCCCTATGTTGCTGGAAGGCGGCCTCGATTGGAAACCGATGGGGTTTAGCCCTTCGGATATGGAGTTTCAAAAGACCAAAGAGGCCGCCGCGCGCGAAATTGCGATTGCTTTTGGGGTGCCGCCGATGCTGTTGGGTATCCCGGGCGATGCAACCTACGCAAATTATCAAGAAGCGAACCGGGCGTTTTTCAGGCTGACGATCTTGCCTTTGGTCGCGAAAGTTTCGGCCTCGATGTCGCATTGGTTGTCGGGGTTTAGCGGCGAAGAAGTCGAGATGAAGCCAGATCTGGACCAAGTGCCAGCGCTAGCAGCAGAGCGTGACCAGCAATGGGCGCGGGTTGGGGCGGCGGATTTTCTGACCTTGGCTGAAAAACGCGCTTTGTTGGGGCTGCCAGCGATTGCGGAGGAAGAATGACCGAGAGGGGAAAATCCGCTGGCGGCTCGCGGTTTCTTTACGACAGTTTTGACGTGGCGCAGGCTCAGATTGAAGCGAACGAGCGTGTGGCGGCGGAACGTTGGACCGGGTTGGAGTACCGTTTAGGCCAGATTGAAGGCGCGTTGGAGCGGCTGGAAAAGCGGCTTTGGCTGGGAGTTTACGGGGTCGCCGCATTTCTGCTGACGCAGGGGGCGGAGGCACTTTTGAAGGCGGCGATGAGGTAGAGCAATGGGATTTATCGAGACTTACGGCGCACCAGAGCGCAAATATCACCGGCCTGAAACCGGCTTGGTGGTTACAGATGGTCAGGTGATTGAAGGCTATGCCAGTCTGTTTGGCAAGCGCGATCAAGGCGGGGATGTGGTGCAACCAGGGGCCTATAAGGCCAGCCTGAAAGCCTTGGCGGCAAACGGTCGTAGCGTAAAGATGCTGTGGCAGCATGACCCGTCGCACCCTATCGGCGTTTGGGAGCAGGTGCACGAAGATGGCACTGGCCTTTATGTCAAAGGCCGAATTCTGACCGAAGTCGAAAAGGGCCGCGAGGCCGCAGCATTGCTGGCGGCAGGTGCGATTGATGGGCTTTCGATTGGCTATCGTACATTGCGGGCCGAAAAGGATGGCAAGGGCCAGCGGCTTTTGTCGGAACTGGAGCTTTGGGAGGTGTCACTTGTGACCTTTCCGATGCTTCCCGAGGCGCGGGTTTCGGCCAAGCAAGATGAGTTTGGCGAAACCTGGCGCAGTCTTGCGCATCTGTTTGAAGACGCGCGTCAAAAACTGGCCGACCGTTAAAGCGGCCTTTCACGACTGAAACCCAAAGGAAATGACAATGACCGAGACAAAGGCTCGGGCCGGGGGAGATTTGCCCGCGGCTCTGGATACGGCCCTGCATCCGGGTGCGGAAGTGAAATCCGCCATGTCCGGATTTTTAAATGAATTCAGCAGCTTTCAGGCCGAAGTGAAGACTGCATTGCAACAACAGGAAGAGCGACTAACCATGCTTGATCGAAAAACAATGACTTACGGACGCCCCGCACTTTCGGCCTTTGCCGAAACGGAAGTCCCGCATAAGAAAGCCTTTGACGCCTATTTGCGTTCGGGTGATGACGATGGTCTGCGTGGCCTCGTTCTGGAAGGCAAGGGGTTGAACACCTCGGTGAATGCCGAAGGTGGCTATCTTGTTGACCCGCAAACGGCTGAAACCATTCGGTCCAGCTTGAAATCCACCTCGTCGATCCGCGCGATTGCCAATGTGGTACAGGTCGAGGCGACTTCGTTTGATGTGCTGATTGACCATTCGGATCTGGGTTCAGGCTGGGCTACGGAAACCGGTTCGGTTTCCGAAAGTACAACGCCGATTATCGAGCGGATCTCGATCCCGCTGCACGAGTTATCTGCAATGCCGAAAGCCAGCCAGCGTCTGCTGGATGACAGCGCATTCGATGTCGAGGGTTGGTTGGCTGGCCGCATCGCTGACAAGTTTATGCGCGCTGAAGCTGCCTCTTTTGTGGCCGGTGACGGTGTGGATAAGCCGCGCGGTTTCCTTGATCATTCGACCATTGACGAAGCGTCCTGGGCATGGGGCAGTCTTGGCTACATCGCTACGGGGACGGCGGGTGATTTTTCGGCCTCTAACCCAGCGGATGCGATTGTCGATCTGGTTTATGCGTTGGATGCGACTTACCGCGCCAATGCCTCTTTCGTGATGAATTCGAAAACCGCTGGTGCTGTGCGCAAGATGAAAGACGCTGATGGCCGCTTCTTGTGGTCGGATGGTTTGGCTGCGGGCGAGCCTGCACGTTTGATGGGCTATCCGGTCCTGATTGCCGAGGATATGCCGGATATCGCGTCGGGTGCTTTCGCCATTTCCTTTGGCGATTTCGCCAGTGGCTACACGATCGCAGAACGCCCTGACTTGCGGGTGATGCGCGACCCCTTCAGCGCCAAGCCGCATGTTTTGTTCTATGCAACCAAGCGTGTTGGTGGCGATGTCAGCGACTTTGCAGCGATTAAACTGCTGAAATTCGCGGTGTCCTAAGGGGCCTGCGATGACCCGGCCCAGCATTTAGGGGCCGGGTTTTGGGCGCGCACTTTGGGTTCGACCCTGACCCGGGTCGTCTAGCTGCTCCCTCCGTCCGAGCGATGCGGGGTGTGCGCCCAAACCATTCAGACGGGCTTTTTTGACGGTCGCTATGGAGAATTGGACATGATGTTAGTCGAGCAAACCACAGTTCCTGCACTTGCATTGCCGGTTCAGGAACTGAAAAACCATCTCAGGCTAGGAACCGGGTTTGCCGATGACGGCTTGCAAGATGGGCTGGTCGAAAGCTACCTACGGGCCTCGATCGCGACGATCGAAGGGCGGATCGGCAAGGCGTTGATTGCCCGCGATTTTAAGTGGAGCCTCGAAAATTGGCGCAATGGCTGCGAGCAAGCGCTGCCGGTGGCACCAGTCTTGGCAATCCTTGAAGTGACGCTGTTGAATAGCGCTGGTGCTGCCGAGGTGGTGCCGATCACGATGTACCGGCTGGTGGCGGATACGCATCGCCCAAAACTGCAAGCGGCAGGCATATTGTTGCCACAGGTGCCGATGAATGGCGGAATCGAGATGACGTTTACCGCAGGTTTTGGCCCGACTTGGTCCGATGTGCCGGCCGATTTGGCGCAAGCGGTTTTGATGCTGGCTGCGGAATTTTACGAGCGTCGCCATGATGGCGGAATGGCGGCCAATGGCGGTTTGCCGTTTGCCGTCGTGACGTTGATCGAGCGTTGGCGCACGGTCCGGGTTTTGGGCGGGGGTGCGGCATGAAATCGGTGCATCTATCCCGGTTGCTGGAACTGGAGGCGGCAACGCAGCTGCCCGATGGCATGGGCGGCTTTGCGCTTGCCTGGGCCGCGATTGGCACACTTTGGGCAGAGGTTTTGCCGGGAACCGGGCGTGAAACAGCTGGTGAAGAGGTTGTTTTTTCAACAGTGCCCTACCGGATCACCGTGCGAGCGGCACCGCAAAGCGCACCATCGCGACCGAAGGCTGGGCAGCGATTTCGGGATGGCACGCGCCTTTTTACCATTCTGGCGGTGACAGAACGCGACAAAGCCGGTCGCTACCTCGTTTGCTTTGCAAGAGAGGAGATCCCGGCATGAGCTATGGATCAGCAGCCGCCCTTCAGGTCGCGATTTACAATCGTCTGGTCGGGCATGTGGCGTTGGCAGGTATCCCCGTTTTGGATGCGGTTCCGACGGGAACTGGAAACGGGACATTCATTTTGCTTGGACCGGAAGATGTTTTGGACCGCTCGGACAAAACCGGCGGCGGTGCTTTGCACCGTTTGGTGGTGTCGATTGTCAGTGACGCAACGGGATTTCAAGCGGCGAAACTGGTCGCGGTTGCGGTTTCGGACGCCCTTGTTGACGCCCCGTTGGCATTGTCACGCGGGACCCTTGTGAGCCTTGATTTCGCAAGGGCGGTGGCGCGACGGTTGGACGAAGGCGAATTTCGCCGCATTGACCTGACCTTCGGCGCGCGGGTGCAAGCCTGACGCAAAGCTTAGCTGCCCCTGTTTGGGCGCTCAGATGCAGCCCATTGGCTGAAAACAATTCAATAATGGAGATGACCTATGGCTGTTCAAAACGGCAAAGACCTTCTGATAAAACTGGACATGACGGGTGACGGCTTTTTTGAAACCATTGCAGGCCTTCGGGCCACTCGGATCAGCTTCAACGCTGAAACGGTCGATGTCACAAGTCTTGAAAGCCAAGGCGGATGGCGTGAACTGCTTGCCGGTTCCGGGGTGAAAACGGCGTCAATCTCGGGCTCTGGTGTGTTTCGCGATGCGGGCACAGATGAGCGCGCGCGCCAGATTTTCTTTGACGGCGAGATCCCCGATTTTCAGGTGATCATCCCGGATTTCGGTGTGGTGCAGGGGGCATTCCAGCTTTCCTCGATTGAGTATTCGGGCAGCCATAATGGTGAAGCCACCTATGATCTGACAATGGCTTCT
>JBLIGH010000142.1:0-7840 GCA_047636855.1 Pseudorhodobacter sp. | reverse complement strand
CGGGTGATGCTGTCGGTGCATAACCAGCTGCTGGCCTATGCTGTCAAAGACGGTATCAACCTAGAGGTTCATCCCGAAAACCAACCGAAAATGACCACCGTCACCTTTGATTGAAACAAAGAGATCCCCGCGTGGCTATAATGCAGCGCGGGGGTCATTTGACGGGAATACCCTGAAATGATTGCCTATATTTTTACGCGGCTTGCCCAATCGGTGCTGGTTATGCTGGTTGTGGCCTTGGTCTCGTTCTCGCTGTTTCGCTTTGTCGGTGACCCGGTTGCCACGCTGATGGGCCAAGAGGCCACGGTTGCGGATCGTGAAGCCCTGCGCGAAAGGCTGGGCCTGAACGAGCCGGTCTATGCGCAATTCGGGGATTTTGTGTTGCGCGCGGCACAGGGTGATTTTGGGATTTCCTACCGGTTGCAGCAACCCGTCGCCGAGCTGATCTTGTCACGCCTGCCCGCCACGCTGGAACTGGCGTTCATTTCCGGCATTCTGGCCTTTGTTTTCGGGGTGGGGTTTGGGGTCTATACCGCGCTGAACCGAAGCGGCTGGTTGTCGAATGTCATCATGGCGACATCCCTGATCGGGGTTTCGCTGCCTACCTTTTTGATCGGTATCTTGCTGATTTGGATTTTCGCGGTCGAATTGCAATGGCTGCCCAGTTTCGGGCGCGGCGATACCGTCGATATCGGGTCTTGGCGCACCGGGCTTTTGACGCCTTCGGGGCGCGCCTCACTGGTGCTGCCCGCAATCACATTGGGTTTGTTTCAAATGACCCTGATCATGCGCCTTGTGCGCGCCGAGATGCTGGAAGTTTTGCGCACCGATTACATCAAATTCGCCCGCGCCCGTGGCCTGACCAACCGGGCGGTAAATTTCGGCCATGCCTTGAAAAACACGCTGGTGCCAGTGATCACGATCACGGGTCTGCAACTGGGCTCGATCATCGCTTTCGCCATCATCACCGAGACTGTGTTTCAATGGCCCGGTGTCGGCGCTTTGTTCATCAACTCGGTGCAATTTGTCGATGTGCCGGTGATGGCCGCCTATCTGATGATGATTGCGCTGGTGTTTGTCGTGATCAACCTGATCGTTGATCTTCTTTACTACGCCGTTGATCCCCGTCTGCGGGTCGATCGCACCGTAACGCGGCATTAGAAAGGCCCCGATGACCCAATTTATGCGCCTGTGGAATAGCGATGTCGCGTATTCATTTCGCCGCTCGCCGGTGGCGATGGTGGCAGCCTTCGTCTCGCTTTGCATCATTGTTGCAGCTGTTTTAGCACCTTGGATTGCGCCCTATAATCCTTTCGATCCGGCAACGCTGAACCTGATGGACGGGTTCACGCCGCCGGGGCAACCCAATGCGTTCACCGGCAATAGCTATGTGCTGGGTACCGACAATCAAGGCCGCGATATTTTGTCCACCATGCTATACGGCGCGCGGATCTCGTTATTTGTGGGCTTTGCGGCCGTATTATTTGCCATGGTGCTGGGCATCGGGCTGGGCCTGCTGGCGGGGTGGCGTGGCGGTTGGGTCGATAATGTGCTGATGCGGATTGCAGATGTGCAGCTGTCTTTCCCCGCAATTTTGATCGCTTTGCTGATCTTTGGTGTCGCGCGCGGTTTCATTCCCCCCGGTATGCGCGAAGAGGTCGCAATTTGGGTGTTGATCGTCTCAATCGGCCTGTCGGAATGGGTGCAATATGCCCGTGTTGTGCGCGGGGCGGCGATGGTCGAGAAAAGCAAAGAATATGTGCAGGCCGCCCGTCTGATCGGCGTGCATCCGGTGCGGATCGTGTTGCGCCATATTCTGCCCAATGTGATGGGACCGGTGCTGGTAATCGCCACCATCGGTCTGGCACTTGCCATCATCGCCGAGGCGACGCTGTCGTTTCTGGGTGTGGGCGTGCCGCCAACCCAACCGTCGCTTGGCACGCTGATCCGTGTTGGACAGGGCTTTTTGTTTTCGGGCGAATGGTGGATCATTCTGTTTCCATCCCTGACGCTGCTAGTGCTGGCACTATCCGTCAACCTTTTGGGTGACTGGCTGCGCGACGCGCTGAACCCTAGATTGAGGTAACGGATGACCGACGTTTTACTTTCCGTTCGCAACCTTGTGGTTGAATTTCCAACCCGGCACGGTGTGTTGACGGCGATCGACCATGTCTCGTTCGATATCCATGCCGGTGAGGTGCTGGGCGTTGTAGGCGAGTCTGGGGCCGGTAAATCGCTGACCGGCGCTGCGATTATCGGGTTGCTAGAGCCGCCGGGCCGGATCGCAGGCGGTGAAATCCTGCTCAAAGGCAAGCGCATCGACAATCTGGGCGCGGAACAGATGCGCCGCATCAGGGGCAAACGCATCGGCATGGTGTTTCAAGATCCGCTGACCAGCCTTAACCCGCTTTACACCATCGCGCGTCAGTTGATTGAAACGATCCGCACCCATTGGGATATTTCTGAAACCGAGGCGCGCGAGCGGGCAATTGCTTTGCTGGACCGGGTCGGCATACCGGCAGCCCGGCGCCGGATTGAAGAGTACCCACATCATTTTTCGGGCGGTATGCGGCAGCGGGTCGTGATTGCGCTGGCACTGGCGGCAGAGCCTGAATTGGTGATTGCAGACGAGCCGACCACAGCGCTTGATGTGTCGGTGCAATCGCAGATCATCGACCTGATCAAGGAAATCTGCACGGAACGCGGGGCCGCTGTGATGTTGATCACCCATGACATGGGCGTGATTGCGGAAACCGCCGACCGGGTGGCGGTGCTTTATGCCGGGCGTCTGGCCGAAATTGGCCCGGTGCGCGAGGTGATCACAGCCGCCGAGCATCCGTATACCCGTGGCCTGATGGGCTCTATTCCGACGCTAACGCAAGAAACCGACCGGCTGGTGCAAATTCCGGGGGCGATGCCACGCTTGACCGCCCTGCCCGTCGGCTGTGCCTTTAATCCGCGCTGCGAGCAGGTGCTGGCGCGCTGCCGCACCGACCGGCCTGATCCGCAAGATCGAGGCGGGGCGCGCCAGGTTGCGTGCTGGCTTTATGACCAAAAGGCGGTGGATCATGTCTGAAGCATTGGTGCAGGTGGCTGGGCTAAGCCGCTATTTTGACGTGTCCAAACCTTGGCTGAACCGGGTGATCGAGCGCGAAGAGCGGCAGTTTTTGACAGCTGTGGCGGATGTCAGCTTCGAGATCAAACGCGGTGAAACCTTTGCGCTAGTCGGCGAATCCGGGTCAGGCAAATCGACGATCGCAAAGATTGTCGTGGGGCTGCTTACGGCGTCAAAGGGGCATATCACCTTTGACGGGCAGGCAATGGACGCCGCAACCGGGGCCTCATTGCGTGCGCTGCGGCGGCGGTTTCAGATGATCTTTCAAGACCCGTTCGCCAGCCTCAATCCGCGGTGGCGTGTCGGCGATATCATTGCCGAACCAATCCGAACCTTTGATCTTTTGGCCGGCGCAGATGTCACGCGCCGGGTGGCGGAGTTGCTGGATACGGTGGGGTTGTCTGCGAAAGACGCCGAGAAATACCCGCATGAGTTTTCAGGCGGCCAGCGCCAGCGCATCGCCATCGCGCGCGCTTTGTCGTCAAACCCCGAATTCATCGTATGTGACGAGCCGACATCGGCGCTGGATGTCTCGGTGCAGGCCCAAATCCTGAACCTGATGCGCGATTTGCAAGATGAATTGGGGCTGACCTATCTGTTCATCAGCCATGACCTGTCGGTCGTACGCCACATGGCGAACCGGATCGGGGTGCTGTATCTGGGCCGTCTGGTCGAGGTTGCCGATGGCAAAACCCTGTTTCGTGACCCCCAGCACCCCTATACAAGGATGCTGCTGGATGCGGTGCCTGATCTTGCGCTGTCAGGGCGTCGGCGCAAGCCCGTGCTGGGCGAGATCCCAAACCCAATCACCCCGCCAAGCGGCTGCGCGTTTCATCCAAGGTGCCCGCTGGTCATGCCGCGCTGCAAGCAAGAGGCGCCGGGCCAGTTTGCGACGGCCACAGGCTATGCCGCATGTTTCGCGCAACAGCGATCTTAACGGCATTCCACACGACTTTTGAGGGATTTCAGGCCAATACCGGTTCTTCTGGGCGGTCTTGCACGGGCCACCAAGCCAGCCTTGCGCAAAGTGGTTGGATGTCTGATTGATCCCAGAGGCGGTGCTTTGCAGGGCAGCCATTACCGCGCAGCGGCGTGCCCGTTGCAAATATCGCTTTGAGCCGTGAGATTTTCTGACGGCCCAAAGCGGCTGCGTCATGCAGCGATTATTCTGACCAATCAATGCCAACCCCGTTCAGGTCCTTTGGGTAACGCTCGTCTCGAACCTTTGTGCAATATCCGTCAAAATATGGTCGCAGCCTGCGTGGCTGGCAAAACAGACGCTGGACGGCAGCCCGTCACGACGCATTCTGCCGGGCACCGCAATTGCTGCAAATCCCAGCGGATTCGCAAAATACGTGTAGGTGCCCATGATGGTGTTCAGCGACATCGGATCTGCAAGCATTTCGGAAACTGTAAACAGGCGCGGAATGGTGGGTAAAACCAAGGCATCAGCGCCGCCAAGGGCCGCTTTGCAATCCAGTTTCAATTGCGCCAAACGGTGCAAAACCTCAAACAGGTCTTGGGCGCTATAGGCGCGGCCTGCGTTGATTGCTTGGGCGACCGGTGGCAAGACGGCATCGGGATTTTGCGCGATAAACCGGCCATAATCAATCAGGCGTTCCGCCACCAAAGCCGACCCAAACACCAATTGGCCAGCTTCTGCAAAGGGCGCAAAATCGATTTCCACCAGCGTCGCACCCGTCTCTTTCAACAGGTCCAGATTGACCTGATGCGCGGCCTTTGCTGCGGCGTCGCCAAAATGATCAAGCCTGTCAGGGACCGCTAAACGCAAGGTGGAATGGTTTTGCGCTTTCGCGACCGCACCAGTATAGGCGAACGGATCAGACGGGTCGGGACCTTCGATCACCTCGAACACCCGCCGCGCGTCCTGAACCGTTTTTGCAAAAATCGGGATCACATCAAAACTGCGGTTGCAATAAACCATGCCGCGGCCCGAAACCAAACCCGGTGTGGGTTTCAAACCAACGATGCCATTCGCCGCGGCAGGCACGCGCCCTGACCCACCTGTGTCGCTGCCAAAGGCGAAATCGCAAATGCCCTTGGCAACTGCGACGGCAGAGCCAGAGGACGATCCGCCAGGAATAATGGCGGGATCAACCGCATTTTGACAAATTGGCGAAGGCGATCTGGTGCCATTCAGGCCAGTTGCAAACTGATCCATCGTATTCTTGCCGATCAAGATCGCACCTGCATCAAGCACCCGTTGAACTGCTGGGGCCGAGGTATCGGCGACCCGCCCAAATCCGGGGCAATTGCCGGTCGAGGCCATTGCGGCCACATCAATGTTGTCCTTGACGCAAAAGGTCAGCCCGGCCAAAGGCAGCTTTGCCCCTGCGGCAAGATTTACGTCTACCTGCTCTGCCTGACGGTCCACATCAGCGGCGGCGCAAAGCGACACAAAGCAATCAGGTGCTGCGCTGGCAGCCTTCAAAGCCGCCCGTGCGATTGCTTTGATATCCATTCCTTGGCCGCGCTTTGCGGCAATTTCGGCGAAAAGAAGCGGCAGTTTCATTCGTTTTGCCTTTCAAAGGCTTTGAGGCTTTCAGTTCGGATCACGTCAAGGCATTGGGCGCGAAGGGCTACAAACGCGGCGGATGCGACGGTGTCGGGGCCACGCGGGCGCGGCAACGGGTTGGCCACATCGCGGATAATCTCGCCGGGACCCGCGCTCATGATCAAGACGCGGTCCGCTAGAAAAACCGCCTCGTCCACGTCATGGGTGACGAAAATCACAGTTGTTCCAAACTCTTGCCAGATGCTGACAAGGTTTTCTTGCATCATTGCGCGGGTTTGACTGTCAAGCGCCCCGAAAGGCTCGTCCATAAGCAAGACACTTGGATAATTGGCCAGCGCGCGGGCAATGCCGACCCGTTGCTGCATACCGCCTGACAGCTCTTTGGGATAGCTATTGGCATATTTCGCAAGCCCGATCATATCCAGAAAAGCGCGGGCGTCAGATTCTGATGTGCTGCTGCCGCGCCCAGATACCCGGGGGCCAAAAGCGATATTTTGCAGCACGGTTTTCCATGGAAACAAGGAATGCTGCTGAAACACCATTCCACGATCTGGCCCCGGACGCTCGACAATATCACCGTCGACCGTCACCCGGCCCATGCTGGGTTGGATAAACCCCGCGACCGCATTCAATAACGTCGATTTGCCCGACCCGGATGGCCCCAGCAAGCAAACAAATTCGCCCGGCTTGATCTCGACACTGGCGGATTTCACCGCGACCGTTTCAGAGTTGCGCCCGGAAAAGACGATGGACACGTCATCAATGATGACGTGTCCCCGCGTTGGTGTGTTGCGGTTGACGTGATGCTTGGCGTGAGTGGTCATCACATGCCGCCTTTCTGTGCGCGATTACTTTGCAACGACGGCTTCAAGATATTCTGACGACAAGAAATCGGCATAATCCGCGCGTGTCAGAAGTTTCGGCAGGCGGTCCTGTTCGACCAAAAACTCTGACGTGGCGACCAGCGTATCGGCAAACAGACCGGCTTCGGTGCTGCTGCCCATAAACCCGGCGGTCAACTGCTCGTCGCACGGAACCATGCCAGTGCCGCCCATCATGCGTGTCGCATCGGCCAGTGGCAGCTCCAACTCTTGCGCGATAATAGCGGCGGTTTCGGCGGGATTGTTGATCCAATAATCGATCCCCTCGCATTCGGCTTTTACGAAGGCTTCGACCAGATCAGGGTATTTTTCGGCGAAATCATTCATGACAACACCGACATCCCATGTCGGATAACCCCGGCTGGCCATGATGCCACTGGTCATGAAGATGTTACCGCCGTCCGTGACGGCCTTATCGAGGTTCGGCTCCCAATACCAAGCCGCATCAATGTCACCGCGTGACCAGGCAACCGCGATATCATTGGGCCGCAGATCAAGGATTTCCATTGTGGCCGGATCAATGCCTTCGTCGGCCAGCGCCTGAAGCAATAGGTAATGTGTGGTTGATCCAAAGGGGGCGGCAATCTTCTTGCCTGCCAAATCGGCAAAGGATTTGATGTTTTTATCGGTGCGCACCACCATCGCCTCGACATAATCGAGCATGTTCAGCACTATGATCCCTTGGATCGGCAGGCCGCGGGTCACACCGATTGCGGTTGGCGGATTGCCAAGACCCCCAAAATCGACCTGCGCGCCCGCGATGGCGCGCAGCATATCGCCGCCGCCGCCGACTTTGATGTATTCGATCTCGATCCCCGGCATATATTTTTGCACCAGACCAAGGTTTTTGGTCACCAGCTGTGCGTTCACAAGGTTCAAAAAGCCGACCGTGACCTTTTCGGGCTTATCCTGCGCCATGCTTGCGGTGGCGATAAATGACGTGATCATTGTCGTGGTCAGAAGGTTTCGGATATTCATTGGCATTCTCCATTGTTGGTTTGGTTTTTTTGTCTTTTTCGAATTTCCTAACGGGTCCATGGCATCAGCAATCGGCCAATCATGCGCATCGCCAGATCCAGACCGACGCCGGTCAGGCCAAGCACGATCAACCCCATGATCACCACATCCGAGAGCAAGAATTTCGCCGCATCCCAGATCATCCAGCCGATCCCAGCGGTGGCCGCGACGATTTCGGCGGCGACCAAAACGGTGTAGGTAAAGCCAAGCGAGATGCGCATACCGGCAAGGATCATCGGGCCTGCGGCCGGCAAATAGACCTCGCGCAGAATGGTGCTTTTGTTCGCACCC
>JBLIGH010000141.1:0-7841 GCA_047636855.1 Pseudorhodobacter sp. | reverse complement strand
GGGTGCTGATTTTGCTGACGCGGGCCTTCCCCTTGCCGTTGCTCGCCTTGCCGTTGGCTGTGATGTTCATCCGAACCGGGCTTGACGATACCGTCTTTGGTTTGGCTTTGGTGCACACGACGCTGGCGGTTCCTTTCGCGGTGCTGATCACCTTCTCGCTGTTTTCGGGCATCCCGATCGAGCTTGAAGAGGCCGCATGGACATTGGGTTGTACACGGTTTTCCGCCTTCATTCTGGTGGTGCTGCCCTTGATCCTGCCCGGTATCACAGCCTCGGCAATCTTTGCTTTCGTCATCTCTTGGAACGAGGTTTTTGCCGCCGCTGTTCTGACCATCGAGAACCGAACTTTGACGGCCTTTCTGCTGCAAAGCCTTGACACTTCGCCGTTGCACCTGAAATTCGCCGGCGGGTTCATCCTCGTCGTTCCAGCACTCGTTTTCATCTTTGCCGTTCGCAAATACCTGTTTGCGATGTGGGGCATTGCCAACCGCTGACCCCACAGTTTCCGAATAAGGAGAATTATGATGGCCGAAATTAGGATCAAAAACGTCGCCAAGCGGTTTGGGGTTTACCAAGCATTACACTCGATCGACATGACAATTGCGGATCAGGAATTCATGGTGCTTTTGGGGGCGTCGGGCTGTGGCAAAACCACATTGCTGCGCATCATCGCGGGCCTCGAGACGCCAAGTGAAGGCGAGGTTTGGATCGGGGATCGCCGGGTTGACCATTTGCCCCCGCGCCAACGCGGTATTGCCATGGTGTTCCAAAACTATGCGGTGTTTCCGCATCTGACGGTGTTTGAAAACATTGGTTTTGGCCTGCGGATGCAAAAACTGAGCAATGACGAGGTGACGCGGCGTGTCGAACGCACCGCCGAACTGATGCATATCGAGCAATTGCTAAAGCGTTATTCCGGTGAATTGTCCGGTGGTCAGCGTCAGCGCGTTGCCGTCGCACGTGCATTGGCGATGGAGCCGGACGTGATTTTGATGGACGAGCCTTTGTCAAACCTCGATGCGCTGTTGCGGCTAGAGATGCGCGCCGAGTTGAAAGGCGTGTTGGCCGAAAGCAAAACCACGACGATTTATGTCACGCATGATCAGGTCGAGGCGATGAGTCTTGCCGATCGGATCTCGGTTATGAACCAAGGCAAGATCGTGCAGGCCGCAACCCCTATCGAGGTGTACCGCAACCCGGCGGCCCGCTTTGTCGCAAGTTTCATCGGAAATCCGCCAATGAATTTCCTGCCTGCGGTTCCGGCGGGTGAAGGCAAATGGACTGTCGGAGGCCAGATCTACGACGGTCCCGCCACCAATCTTGCCAATTTGGAATTTGCCATTCGCCCCGAAGATATCCGGCTTGGCGAGGCCGGTCTGGTCGCTGTTGCGCGGGTGGTCGAACCCTTGGGCGCACATCTATTGGTGACGTGTGATGTCGGCGGTTCTTCGTTCCGCGTCGTGCTGGAAAGCGATTTGAGCGTGCGCGTCGGGCAAAAACTATCCCTCGTGCCGCAGCCGGACCGTATTCGCTGGTTCAACCCCGAAACCACTCAGGCTGTTGCCTGACCAACTCCGGACTTTATTATGGCACATGCCTTGTTTGACCATGCCGCTGAAATCCTTCGCGAAAATGACCGCGGATCTTATACCGTCCCCACGCGTGGGCTTTATCCTTTCCAATGGAATTGGGACAGTTGCCTGACCGCACTGGGTCAGGCACATATTGATGAGGCCCGTGCCTGGACAGAAATTGACACGCTGTTTGCGCATCAATGGGAAGACGGCATGGTGCCCCATATCGTCTTTCACCAGCTTGATGATGGCTATTTTCCCGGCCCGGATGTCTGGAATACCCAGCGCGTGGTTCCAACCTCGGGTATCACGCAACCGCCTGTGGCGGGTTTCGCGGTCAAACGGTTGTTTGACCGGTCCAAAGACAAGGGTCTTGCCCGGGCGCGCGCCGCTGATCTGGTGCCGCGTATTGCGGCTTGGCATGATTGGTTTTTCCGCTGTCGTGATCCGCAGGCAACGGGTCTGGTTGCTTTGATCCACCCTTGGGAATCGGGTCGTGACAACTCGGTAGACTGGGACGCTGCCTTTGACCGCGTTCCGACCGAAGGCGTGATGCCCTTCATCCGCCGCGACACCAGCCATACCAATCCGGCGCACCGCCCGACACAGGCGCAATACGAGCGTTACATCTGGCTGGTGCAATTGTTTCGCAGCCTCGGTTGGGACAATTCCAAACTGCACGAGGCGTCGCCGTTTCAGGTGGTTGATCCCGGGTTTAATGGCATTTTGCTGCGGTCTTGTCAGGATCTGGCCGAGCTAGCAGAGGAATTGGGGTTGCCGCAGATCGCTGCGCAGTCGCGGGCGCAAGCCGCAAAAGGTTTGGCCGCGATGGAGCAGCTTTGGAGTGCGGATCGCGCGCAGTATCTTTGCTATGACCGCAAGCTTGGCGCTGTGATCGATAGCCCATCGGTTGCAGGCTTGCTGGCGGTTTTCGCGGCCATTCCTGCGAGCCGCGCGGCCTCGATTGCCGCCCGTATCACCGATCTGGGCAATCGCGCACAGTTCATGGTGCCAAGCCACGATCCTGCCGCGCCAGACTATGATGGTTTGCGCTACTGGCGCGGCCCGGTTTGGCTGATCATCAATTATATGATCGCCGATGGCTTGACGCGCGCGGGGGAAACCGCTGTTGTGGACCGGATCGTGAAAGACTCGATGCGTCTGATCGAACAAAGTGGCTTTGCCGAATATTATGATCCGATCAATGGCGAGCCTTGTGGTGGCGCACGCTTTACTTGGACAGCGGCTATGGTCATAGAGTTTTTGACCCAAGCGGAGGCTCGATTGTGAAACGTTCCGGTATCAACGAAATTATGGCGCAAGCCGATGCGATGATCCGCCATCATGGCTTTGCTTTGCCGCCGTTTGCCTATTGGACACCCGCGCAGTTCAAGGCCAACCAGAGCCGGGCCGCCAATGTCATCTCGGCCCGTTGTGGTTGGGACATAACCGATTACGGTGCGGGGCGTTATTTTGAAATGGGATTGTTCCTGTTCACTTTACGCAATGGTCGCTTGGCAGATCTGCAACGCGGCGGCGGTATGTGTTATGCCGAGAAGCTGTTGATTTCAAAGCAAGATCAATTATCGCCGATGCATACGCATGTCTTGAAGGCGGAAGATATCATCAATCGCGGCGGCGCTACTTTGGTGGTAGAGCTGTTCGGCTCGGACGATCAGGGCGGCTTTGCTGATGACAAAGGTGGCACTGTGTTTTGCGACGGTATTGCGCGCGATTTTGCCCCGGGCGAGAAGCTGAAACTGGCGCCCGGCGAAAGTGTGACACTGATGCCGGGTGATTGGCATGCGTTTTGGGGCGAGGGCGGCGACGTGCTGATTGGCGAGGTTTCGACCGTCAATGATGACGAGACAGACAATATTTTTCGCGAACCCATCGGGCGCTTTGCCAATATCGAAGAAGACGTTGCCCCAACGCATCTTTTGGTCAGCGATTATCGCAATTGGCTGGGGTAAACATGGCAGATATGGGCACACCTCGGGCGTTTCTGACTGCCCTTTTTGCGGCGGCGGTTTCGGCGGCCGATCCGATGCGCGTCTTGGCGGCGCATTTGCCGGACCGGCCCAAGGGGCGGTTGCTGATCATTGGGGCCGGAAAAGCCTCGGCGCGGATGGCAGAGGCGGTCGAGGCGCATTATGGCCCTTGCGAGGGCTATGTCATCACGCGCTATGGCTACGGGCGACCGTGCCAAAGCATCGAGATTGTCGAGGCGGCTCATCCAGTGCCGGATGCTGCGGGCGAGACAGCAACCCGCGAATTGCTGTCTCGGGTGCAGGGGTTGGGGCCGGACGATCTGGTTATAGCGCTGATTTCCGGCGGTGGCTCGGCCTTGCTATGCGCCCCGGTCGAGGGTGTATCCTTGGCCGACAAACAGGCGCTGAATTCGGCCTTGCTGGATTCTGGCGCGCCAATCTCGCAGATGAATGCGGTGCGCAAACATCTTTCGGCGGTGAAGGGCGGCAAACTGGCGGTGGCCTGTGCCCCCGCGCGATTGCTAAGCTTGCTGATATCCGACGTCCCCGGCGATGACCCGCAGATGATTGCATCTGGCCCGACCGTGGGCGACAGTACCACCTCTGCGGCGGCATTGGCGATTTTGGAGCGTTGGAAAATCGCGGTACCGGATCATATGCGCCGGGCGATTGCGGCGTCCAAACCGATTTTGCCTGATGATCCTCGGCTGTCAAAGGCCGAGACCCGGATCATTGCAGCCCCTGCGCATTCGCTGAACGCGGCTGCGGCATTGGCTGCCGAAGCCGGATGCGACGTTACCATTCTGGGCGATGATCTGGAGGGCGAGGCGCGCGCGTTGGCGGCGGAACATGCCAAGTTGGCGATGGACGTGGCACAATCTGTAACCCGCCCGCGGCTGCTGCTGTCGGGCGGTGAATGCACGGTCACGCGGCGCGGCAATGGGCGCGGCGGCCCCAATGCCGAATATGCCTTGGCAGCGGCGCTGGCTTTAAACGGGCATCCGCAAGTTCACTTGATTGCCTGTGATACTGACGGTGTCGATGGTATCGAAGAGGTGGCAGGTGCTTATGCGGGGCCAGATATTTTGGCCAAAGCCGGTGCAGCAGGTGTATCAGCTAAACGGGCCTTGGCCGAAAACGACGCCCATAGTTTTTTTGCAAGCTGCGACAGCCAAATCGTGCCGGGCCCAACCCTAACCAATGTCAATGATTTCCGCGCCATTTTGATTTTGCCGAAAGCCTAAATTAGGCTAAGCCGATGCTTTTCCAGCAACGAGACGATCACATGTTTCGCCTGCCTGCGGTGCGCGTTGTGGATGGTGCGGGCGGTTTCGCCGTCGCCCTTGCGAATGGCCTGCAACACGGCGCGGTGGTCGTCGTTGGATTTGGTCGGAACCGGGCGCATCGTCAAGGTGATGGCACGGGCGCGGCGGACCTGATCGCTCATCATTCCGACGATCGAGATCACCCGTGAATTGCCACTTAACCGAACCAATTCGCGGTGAAACCAGTCATCCGCCAGTGCCCAAGCGTCAAGATCGCCTGTTGCCAGCGATTGATCCATCTGCGCGATTGCCGCCGCAAGGTCTTGCAGCGCCAAGTCCGAATAACCGCGCTTGGCGGCTTGTTCGGCGGCCAGACTTTCGAGTTCTGTCAAAACGTCGTAAATCTCGCCCATATCCTCGACCGAGACCGGCAAGATGCGCACGCCTTTTCGCGGTCGCATCTCTAGCAGGCCTTGCCCATCCAAGGTCAGTGCGGCCTCGCGCACGGGGGTGCGTGACATGCCAAGGCGCTCGGCCAATTCGCTTTCCAGATGATCAGACCCTGCTGGCAAAGCACCGGTAAAGATCAAATTCCGCAACTCGTTTATGGCGCGTTTCGTGTTGGACAGCGGTTTGGTGTCGTGGTTTTTCAAGGGTGCTCCAAGTCTATTTTCCGGCCTTGAGTGGCGGAAGCATAGATCGCATCTTCGATTTTGATGACGGTCAGATATTCTGGGGCAAGGTTTTCCAACGGTGTTGCGTCCAAAAGGCCCGATACGACATGCATTTGCAAGCCGTGCACGCAGTCGCCGCCAAATCCAACCCAAGTGTTTGGCGCAAGGAAACGGGTTTCGTCGTAGCTGTGAAAGGCGCGGTGCCAAAGCGAGCCATCGCCGATAAGACGAATCGAGCCGGTTGTACCTTCGACCAAAGCCTCGCCCATGGTGCAGCGCAGGTTGCTGGCGGCATGGTCTAGATTGCGATTGCCATCAAACAAGGCGCGTGTGCCGCCGGGATGGTCAAAGATCACATAGCCCGCATCTTCGCCCGCGATGACAGGATTAACCTTGCGCAAATCGGCATAGACCGATGTCGGATTGCCAAGCAAAAAGCGAAACGTATCGACCCAATGCACCCCGGTTTCGTGGATCAAGAAGTGCGGCATCTCTTGGAAATAGGGTTGACGGTCCAGATAGGCGCGCGGGCCTTGGCCATCTCCCGGGCGCAACCGGAAGGTCAATTGCTGCAACGTGCCGATCAGGCCCTGATCCAGTGCCGTTTTTAGGGCGCGATACCAAGGCTGAAAGCGGAAATTTTCGTGCACGATGATGCGGGCGCCTACACCAGTTGCCAGCGCCGTGACCTCTTGCGCCTGCGCCAGATCAAGGCAAAATGGTTTTTGGCAGATCATGGTTTTAACACCCGCAGCTAAGGCCGTGCGAATGGTTTCAGCATGGGCGATGGGCGGCAGAATGATGTCCAGCAGATCGGGCTTGGTATCGGCCAGCATCAAGGCCAGATCGTCGTAAGCAGGTAGCCCGGTCGCGCGGGCTTTGGTGATATCGCGGTTACAAGACCCGACCAGATCGACCCGGTCAGCCCGAGCCCAGCTGTCATAGTGAAACCGGCTGAAATACCCCGCGCCGATGCAGGCGACACGAAGCCGAGCTTGGGCCGTCATGCGGCAATCACCACATCCAAAACGGCCCGTGCGGCGGCCTTGGTGTCGGCATCGCCGCCCAGATCACGGGTTAAAACGCGACCCTCGGCCACCACGCGGTCCACCGCCTCGCGCAGCCGGTTGCCATCAGCGACCATCGCCGGAACATCATGTTTTATCCCCAACCAATCCAGCATCATCGCCGCCGACAGGATCATCGCCAGCGGGTTGGCAATACCCTGACCGGCGATATCGGGCGCCGAGCCGTGGCAAGGTTGAAACACCGCATGCTCTAATCCTATATCGGCAGAAGGGGCGAGGCCAAGCCCCCCCATCAGCCCCGCGCCAAGGTCCGACAAGATGTCGCCAAACATGTTTTCCGTCACCAACACATCAAAATCCCAAGGTTTCTGTACCATCCAAAGGGCCGTTGCATCCACATAGGCATGATCCGCTGTCAGATCGGGATATTTCGCAGCCTCGCCGTCAAAAATCTCGCGAAAGAAGGCAAAGGCGCGAAACACATTGGCCTTATCGACACAGGTCACACAGCCCGGCCCACGACCTGCAGCCTTGCGACTGCGGGCCAGCTCGAACGCAAAACGGAACAGCTTTTCCGAGATTTCGCGAGTGATCAGCAAGGTTTCACGGGCCTCGTTCTTGGTCACCTCGCCGCGACCTTGGGTGTAAAACAGACCTTCCGTGCTTTCGCGGATCAAAACAAAATCAATCGATTTGCCTTCGGGTAAATTCAACGGCGTTCGCTGGCCGGGTTTCACCGTCACGGGGCGCACACCTGCAAAAAGCGTCAGGGCTTTGCGCAGATCAATCTGGGGCGAAATTTCAGTGCCATCGGCATAACGCACATTCGGCAAACCCATTGCTGAAAGCAGAATTGCATCGGCGCGACGGGCAATCGCCATCGAGGTTGCGGGCAACGAGTCGCCGGTTTTGGCATAATGCGCAGCACCCGCAGGTGCCGGTGTGAACGACAGTGCATAATCACCGGACGCCTCGGCCAATCGCGTCAGAATTTCCAACGAAGGAGCAATAATTTCGGGGCCAATCCCATCACCTTCAAACACCGCTATCTCGAATTCACGTTCCATATCTGCCTGAGCCCTTTGTATCTTGTGCGTTTGCGGTTTTCAGATCAAATCTCAGCAATGCATTCCCTAACGTATACATAAATAAATGTAAATTCCAACAGATAACGTCAGGTAGGGCGTCTGAAATGAATTTCGCATTCACGCAAACCGCCGCTGTCCCCACGGATTTGAGCCAAGGTGATCACCGCCCAAAAGCAATTGGTCCCGCGCTAGCCCCACCTCGTCTGCGATCTTTCGCACGA
>JBLIGH010000140.1:0-7851 GCA_047636855.1 Pseudorhodobacter sp. | reverse complement strand
ACCAGCTGCTTGGCTTGCCCAAGCCCACCATTCATCGCCTCTTTGCGACATTGGAGGCTGAAGGGTTCATTCAACGCGAAATTGACGGGCGCGGATATGCGCCCGGTCTGCGTTTGCGGCGCATGTCGACGGGGATCTTGTCGTCATTGCGGATCAGGACCGCACGCATCGCGATCCTCACTAAATTGGCCGAAGAGATCGGCGAGACCTGCAATATCGCCCTGCCCGACCGCGATGCGATGATCTATCTGGACCGGATCGAAACCAAATGGCCGCTGCGCATTCAGCTGCCGATTGGGACGCGCGTGCCGTTCTACTGCACCGCCAGTGGCAAGATGTATCTGAGCACCTTGCAAAGCAAACATCTGCGCAGCTACCTGCAATCGGCACCATTAGAGGCCAAGACCGACCGGACGCTGACCTCGACCCAAGCCATGATCGACGAGATCAACACCGTTCGGAAATTGGGCTATGCCACTGATAATGCAGAGTTTATGGAGGGGATGATTGCGGTTGCCGTTCCGATCACCGACAGCAACAACCGTCTGGTCTCGACCCTATCCTTCCACGCGCCCGAGCAGCGGCTGGCGCTGAGCGATGCGACGCAGCATGTCGCTGTGCTGCGTGAGGCCGCCCAAAAGCTCTCGCATTTGATCAGCGACGATATTTAGCGCGAAATTTTGGGACCCGCCCCGCAATCTGGGGCCGCTCGGTTATAATGAAGCCCGCATAACCGGTTGATGCCTGCCCAGCCATTTACGGTCATGTCCTGATTTAAAAACGTGCCGCAGCTCAGCTTGATCGGCCGAAGCTTGTCCAGCCCACACCGCAGAATGCAAAGGCTGCCCCCCTGCGCCAAATCAAGAATAGTCGCAGCCAAGATTTGCACCCCGATGGCGTCGGGTAAATGCTGCGCGCCGCGCCCCTCAGATCGGCAGGCCTGAAAGATCGCGCAAATGTGCCAGCACCGCCTCGACGCCGGAATTGTGCCGCAGCGCGGTAAAGACAAAGGGTTTGCCAGCCCGCATCCGCGTCGCATCACGCTCCATCACCTCTAGCGAGGCGCCGACATAGGGGGCAAGGTCGGTTTTGTTGATCACCAGCAGATCAGACTTGGTGATGGCCGGGCCACCTTTGCGCGGGATTTCTTCGCCGCCTGCCACGTCAATCACATAGACGGTGATATCGGCCAATTCCGGGCTGAAGGTCGCCGATAGGTTATCGCCACCGCTTTCGATCAGCACCAATTCCACCTCGGGGTGGCGGGCCTGCATCTCGGCAATTGCGGCAAGGTTGATGCTGGCATCCTCGCGGATCGCAGTATGCGGGCAGCCACCGGTTTCGACCCCGATCACCCGGCTTTGCGGCAGGATCTGCATCCGCATCAACGCCTCGGCATCTTCCTTGGTATAGATGTCATTGGTGATGACGCCAATCGACAGCTTGGGATGCAAGGCGCGGGCCAGTTGCGCGGTCAAAGTGGTCTTTCCAGCCCCCACCGGGCCGCCGATGCCAATGCGCACCGGGCCATTGGCCGGAATTTTAATCTGGGTCATGTGCGAAAAATCCTAACGTCCAAGGTTTCGTGCCGCATCGCGGCGATGTCTGACAGAAAAGCACTGCTGCTCAAAGCGTCTAGGCCTTGGGTGGCGGCTTCCTCGGCAAGGCGTTGGCACAGCGGATGCAGCGACTGCGTGACGCGCTGCCCCGCGGTCTGCCCCAAAGGCACCAGACGCACCGCGACCGACACCAGATTGGCCGTAAACGCATGCAGATAGACCGCAGCCGTTGCGGTTTTGGGCAGGTTTGACAGTTTGGCGGCGCGGCCAATCGCAACAGGATAGGTCAAATCGGGCAAATCATGGCCACAGATCGCAGCGGTGGTTCGCGCAAAAGCCTGCCCTTGCAGGCTGGCCTCTTGCAGACGTTCGCCAGAGGCTGCGAAGGCGCGCGCGCTTGCGTCCACCGCCAGCAATTCTGCAGCGGTTTCGGCGCGGTACGCCGCCAGAAGAAACAGCGCATCATTGCGACCCGAACCATATTCCAGCACATCCGCCAACCAGTAGCGCAAGCTGTGCTCGTCCGTCACAACCGCTTCGACAATCGCGGTTTCCAGCCCGTGCGAATAGGCAAAGCCACCCACCGGATAGGCGGGCGACAGCCATTGTGCCAGGGTCAGATAGGCCTCAACTGCTATGGTCATGGGCGTGGTGGTCATGGGCATGGTCGTGAGCGTCGTCATGTGAGGCGCTGTGGTCATGGGCATGCAGATGCGAATGATCATGGGTCGTTGCGACATGCTCGTGCGAATGGGTGCGACCATGGCCGTAAGCGCCGCCTTCGGGCGTAAAAGGCGCCACAAGCAATTCCAGTTTCGCGCCCAGATGTTCCAGCATATGGCCAATCACCGGGTCGCGCATAATGAACAAAACCCCCGCGTCGATCTGGCAAGGCGTGTGGCGATTGCCGATATGCCAAGCCAAACGCGCAAGATCGCCGCGAACGGCATAGACTTGTTCAGCGGCGGCGCGAATTTCGACCAACCGGCCATCTTCCAGCGCCAAAGCATCGCCCTCGTCCAGCGATTGCGTCTGGGCAAGATCGATGATGAAGCCGGTACCATCGTCACAAGTGACGCGCTTGCGCCGCAGAAAACGGCCATCGTAATCCAGCGTTGCGCTTAACGCGGCGGGGCCTTGCCACTGGCCTTTGCGGTGCAGGGTCCGAGCGAAGATAACCTCTGACATAATTCCCCCCTTAAAACAGGAAATAGCGCTGCGCCATTGGCAGCACTGTGGCGGGTTCGCAGGTCAGCAGTTCGCCGTTCGCGCGCACCTCGTAGGTTTCTGGATGCACTTCGATATGGGGCAATGCATCATTCAAGATCAAATCGCGCTTGCCAATATTGCGGGTGTTGCGCACGGCCACGGTCTGTTTGGCCAGCCCCAAGGTTTTCCCGATGCTGGCAGCCTGCGCCGCTTCGGACACGAAAACCACCGCGTTATGTTCAACAGAGCGGCCGTAAGCGCCAAACATTGGGCGCGTATAGACCGGTTGCGGCGTTGGGATCGAGGCATTTGGATCGCCCATCTGCGCACAAACGATAGAGCCCCCCAGCAGCACCATTTCCGGTTTCACGCCAAAGAAAGCCGGGTTCCACAGCACAAGATCGGCGCGCTTTCCCACGGCAATCGAGCCAATCTCGTGGGCGATGCCATGCGCGATGGCCGGGTTGATCGTGTATTTCGCAATATAGCGCCGGACGCGAAAATTGTCGTTTTCGCCGATTTCCTCGGGCAGGCGCCCGCGCTGTTTGCGCATCTTATCAGCGGTTTGCCAGGTGCGGATCAGCACCTCGCCGACACGGCCCATCGCCTGACTGTCTGACGCGATGATCGAAAACGCCCCCATATCGTGCAAGATATCTTCGGCGGCGATCGTCTCGCGGCGAATGCGACTTTCGGCAAAGGCGATATCTTCGGGGATGGATTTGTCCAAATGATGACAAACCATCAGCATATCAAGATGCTCTTCGATCGTGTTGACGGTGAAGGGCCGGGTCGGGTTGGTCGAGGATGGCAAAACATTGGCATCGCCACAGATTTTGATGATGTCCGGGGCATGGCCGCCGCCTGCCCCTTCGGTGTGAAAGGCGTGGATGGTGCGGCCCTTCATTGCCGCCACGGTATGTTCGACAAAACCGGATTCGTTCAGCGTATCGGTGTGGATCATCACCTGCACATCCATCGCGTCGGCGACGGTCAGGCAACAATCAATCGCGGCGGGCGTGGTGCCCCAATCCTCGTGCAGCTTCAACGCACAGGCCCCGGCCAAAACCTGTTCCTCTAGCGCGGCGGGCAGCGAGGCGTTGCCCTTGCCCGCAAAGGCCAGGTTCATCGGAAACGCATCCGCCGATTGCAGCATCCGCCCGATATGCCAAGGCCCCGGCGTGCAAGTGGTGGCAAGCGTGCCATGCGCAGGCCCGGTGCCGCCCCCAAGCATCGTGGTCAGGCCAGAATGCAGCGCATCCTCGATCTGTTGCGGGCAGATGAAATGGATATGACTGTCAAAGCCGCCTGCGGTCAGGATGCGGCCCTCGCCCGCGACAATCTCGGTCCCGGGGCCGATAATGATGGTGACACCGGGTTGCATATCGGGGTTGCCCGCCTTGCCGATGGCCGCGATGCGCCCGTCTTTCAGCCCAACATCGGCCTTGTAAATCCCGGAATGATCGATGATCAGCGCATTGGTGATGACCGTGTCCACAGCCCCCGCCGCGCGTGTGATCTGGCTTTGCCCCATACCGTCACGGATCACTTTACCGCCGCCAAATTTCACCTGCTCGCCGTAGCTCAGCGGATTGCCCTCGCCATAAGAGGCGGTCAGATCGCGCTCTACCTCGACAATCAGATCAGTATCGGCAAGGCGCAAACGGTCGCCCACGGTGGGGCCGAACATGGCTGCGTAATCACGGCGGGACATTTGGCGAGGCATGGTTACTTTCCTATTCGTAGGCTTCAGTGTTGTGTTCTATTTGGGGCGCTTGGTTGCCACAGAGTATGGGCAGCGGCGGTTTTCCACCCGCTGCAAAATCTTTGTGCCGCCTTACGCGCCGATCAATCCCAAACCGGGGAACCGTGCGCAAAGGCGCTGGCCGGGTGATCACAGGTCACCCATCACCGCCGCGTTAAATCCGACCACGCGGCGCAGACCGGAAATCGGGATCAGTTGCACCTCGCGGCCCTGCCCCGGCTCGAAGCGGACGGCGGTGCCGGGGGCGATGTCCAAGCGGTGGCCACGCGCGGCGGCCCGGTCGAAATCCAACGCGGGGTTGGTTTCGGCGAAATGGTAGTGGCTGCCAACCTGCACCGGGCGGTCACCCGTGTTGGCGACCATCAAGGTAATCGCCTCGACACCGTCATTCAGGGTCAAATCGCCGGGGGCAATGAAATACTCGCCGGGGATCATTTGCGCACCGCTTGCTTGGCGCGGGCTTTGGTGAAGGACAAAAAAGCGGCGGCGGCGATTGCGCCCAAAGCCACGATCATCGCCAAAGCAATTTCGCCGCCATGCGGGTTAAAATGGGCGCCCGGATGCGCCAAGGCAGGGGCTGCAAGGCAGATCAGGGCAGCGGCGGGGGCCAGTTGTTTCATCAAAATCTCCTGCATTAGCGAATTGGGTTGTGGACAGTGACAAGTTTGGTGCCATCGGGAAATGTTGCCTCGACCTGCACATCATGGATCATCTCGGGAATGCCCTCCATACATTGGGCGCGGGTGATGACCTGCGCGCCCGCCTCCATCATATCGGCGACAGAGCGGCCGTCGCGCGCGCCTTCGACCACGGCATCGCTGATCAGGGCAATCGCTTCGGGGTAATTCAGCAGCACACCCCGCGCTAGGCGTTTGCGGGCAACTTCCGCCGCCATCGCAATCAAAAGTTTGTCTTTTTCTCGGGGGGTTAGCTGCATGTCTTAAAGTCTCCATGACGCGGGCAGAGTTTGGTTGCTGAGGCAATCTAGAATTGGAACCAAATATTTGCGCAGTGTAAAGCTGTCTTTTCCCAGCAGCCGGGCCACCAGAACCCCCGGGGCCAACAGGCTGGCACCGGCGGTTGCAGGCAGGTTTTGGCGTATCTGCGCTAGGCGAGCGGCCGCATCGGGGGCCACGTAAAGCAGGCTGGCCATCGCGCGCGCCCCATTTGCGATGGCAGGCCGCGCCAGATGCGCCGTGGCATTGCCCAGCAAACGCGTTGCGTCCAGATACAGCGGAAGCCCGGCGCGTGTCACCTCGATCCGGTCGACAAAACGGATGGCGTTCAGGCTTTCGCCCATCGCTGTGCGGCCAAAAACCACCGGCTCGACCATCAATAAACGGGCATCAGGGGCCAGATCGATATGCAGGCTGCGATTCAAGGCACAGCCGTCGAAAAGGATCATTTCTTGCGGCAGCCAATGCAGCAATGAGGCCGCATCCGCGATCAACCGGGTTTCAACCTGCGCCACTTCGCCGCTTTGGGCGCGGTAGGCGCGTTCTGCGGCCTGCGTTGTGATGCACAGCTTGGTCCCCGCGCCCGCACGCGCTTGCAGATTGAACCGATCCCCACCGGTAATCCCGCCTGCGGTGTTGATCGCAATCGCCTCGACGCCATCACGCCCGCGCGGAAAGGCCAGCTTCAAGGCCCCGGCCTGATGCAACCCGTCCAGAACGCTCGCCTGTCCGTAAAGCTTAGAGCTGACCCGCGCCGAGCCGATTGCACGCGGTTGACGCGTAACCTGAACAGGGGGATGGGGCGGCAGAAACGTGATGGCAAAGCTCCGTGCGAAAAAATCTGGTAACGCTGTAAAAGCATACAGCGCATACCGATTGCCAGAAAACACGGCAGTTTATCGAGAAACCCCAGCATTTCGCCCAATATTAGTGCTAGCAGTGCAATTTTTGCACTTTTTTTAATCAAAAACTGCAAATCGCGCCGCATTATGTTCGAGATCGTTGATCTGCGTGCTGCAATGCAGAATGCCTGTGGTGCCAACATCCTTTTAAGCTGCTTGTTTTTGGGAAAGGCGTGTGACGACCAGACGAATTGAGCCTCGAAGGCCGCCACACTATTCGCAACTTTTTGTCGCGGAGTACACGCTACGCTTTTGCACCTTGCCGTGCAATGCGGCCTGTGCCCGCCTTGTGGAGAGACAATATGATCCGTACCACTACATTGCTAACCAGCCTCGCGGCGTTGAGCCTTTCAGCCCTGCCAGCCCTTGCCCAAGATTGCCCTATTAAAGTTGGCGTTCTGCATTCGTTGTCCGGGACAATGGCCATTTCGGAAACGACATTGAAAGACACGATGCTGATGCTGATCGACAACCAAAATGCCGCCGGTGGTGTGCTTGGCTGTCAGTTGGAAGCTGTCGTGGTTGATCCGGCCTCTGACTGGCCACTTTTCGCGGAAAAAGCCCGCGAATTGCTGACCGTCTCGAACGTTGACGTTATTTTCGGCAACTGGACTTCCGTGAGCCGCAAATCGGTTCTGCCAGTGATCGAAGAGCTGAACGGCCTGCTGTTCTACCCGGTGCAGTATGAGGGCGAAGAAAGCTCTAAAAACGTATTCTACACAGGTGCTGCCCCGAACCAGCAAGCGATCCCTGCAACCGATTATTTGATAGAAGAACTTGGTGTTGAGAAATTCGCGCTGCTGGGCACCGACTATGTCTACCCGCGCACAACCAACAACATCTTGGAATCCTACCTGAAAGGCAAAGGCATCGCTGCCGAAGATATCTTTGTAAACTACACACCATTTGGCCAGTCTGACTGGGCAACCATCGTGGCCGATGTTGTGGCTTTGGGCGCAGACGGCAAGAAAGTCGGCGTTATCTCGACCATCAATGGCGATGCCAATATCGGTTTTTACAAAGAGCTGGCTGCTGCAGGCATCAGCGCCGATGACATTCCGGTTGTCGCCTTCTCGGTTGGCGAAGAAGAGCTTTCGGGTCTGGATACGTCGAACCTGGTCGGTCACCTTGCGGCTTGGAACTACTTCGAATCCGCTGATACCCCGGCGAACGCCGAATGGGTCGCGGCTTGGAAAGCACGCATGGGTGCTGATCGTGTGACCAACGACCCAATGGAAGCCCATTACATCGGCTTCAACATGTGGGTCAACGCCGCAACGGCTGCTGGTACCACCGATGTTGATGCGGTTCGCACTGCAATGTACGGCCAGGAATTCCCGAACCTGACTGGCGGTACAGCTGTCATGCTGCCAAACCACCACCTCGCAAAGCCAGTTCTGATCGGCGAAATCCAGGCCGATGGTCAGTTTGATATCATCAGCAAGACCACAGAAGTCGAC
>JBLIGH010000139.1:0-7946 GCA_047636855.1 Pseudorhodobacter sp. | reverse complement strand
TCGTCGTGTTACCCTCGATATCAATCCGTTCGACGAAAATCCGCGGGCCGCGTGTCAGCAAAAATTCGACATCCAAAGTCAGATCGCGGTCGTTGCGTGTTATCCGCGGCTCGATCGATACAAAATTCAATCCCTTGCTCAGGGCCAAATTTTCCAATCGCGAAATATTCGTTTCAACGATTGTTGGTGAATATGTCACGCCCGAGCGAAGTTTCAGAATATCGTTAAACTCGGCTGCATCCACTTCATCAATTTCGCTGACGGTGGTGATCTTTCCAATCTTGAAGCTTTGTCCTTCACGGATCGTAAACGTCACGAAGAAGCCATCGCGCTCGCGGGTGATTTCACCAACGGCGTCGTTCACCTGAAAATCGACGTAGCCGCGCGATTGATAAAAATCACGCAAACGCCGTTTATCAAACTCTAGCCGGTCTGCAACGAAGGCATCGCTTTGGACCACTCGGCGGAAAATCCCGGCCTGTTTGGTTTCCAGCACTTGGCGCAGACGGCGATCCGAAAATGTTCGATTTCCAACAAAGGAAATACGCTCGATCTCGATCACTTTGCCTTCTGCAATCTCAAAGACCAGATCGACGCGATTGTTCGAGCGGCGAATGATCTTTGGCGTCACAGTCGCAGCCAGCCGGCCCTCTTGCTGATAGATCTCTGAAATCAGGGCCGCATCGGCTTCGGCTTGCGCGGGGGCGTAAACCCGTCGCGATCTCGACGCGATAACCTCTGAAAGCCGTTCATTTTTCAGGCGCTTATTGCCCTCAAAGTTGATGACGTTGATTGTCGGATACTCCGAAACCCGAATAATCAGCGTATTTCCCGAAGGCACCAGCTCGACCGTTTCAAACAGCCCAGAATTCGTGACACGCTGAAATGCATCGTTCAAATCGCCGGCTGTTAAGGCCTGTCCACGTGCGATTCCCGCAAAAGAAACGACGGTAGACGCGTCCACTCGGTCATTGCCTTCGACCGTCACAGTGGAAAATTGGAAGCTTTGCGCCGAAGCCGCATCTGGCAGCACCAGACAAGCCGTTGAGACCGCAAAGAAAAAACTGAGCAAAATGCCTTTTGGCATGACTCGACGCAATATCTTGCGGGTTAGACCCAGAACTGCCGCAATATGCATTGTACGCCCCATTCACAATCAGTGTTGATACCTGACTAACGGGATTGGAGCGAGTTGTCAAAAGGCTGTGAGCATAGTTTGTTTCAGTCCTTGAAAAAGGCTTAAAACGGCATTGGCTGCACAAATGCGCTGCCCAAAAAGGCACCGGCCAGCAAGCCGACCAGAATCGTCCCAAAGCTGAAGATGCGATCCCAGTTCAGATCGACCAAAAGCGAAAGACCACGATATCCTTCTACGACTGTTTGCATGACGATAACCCATTCCTACCTTATTGCCCCTCAAACCTATTGCAGGAATGTGGCGCGATTTGGGCATCTGGGGTTAAGGGCAGAAAATATCATTTCCCAGCGCAAAGACCATCAGGCTCAGCAAAGCCGTCAAACCGATCATCATCAAAACCCGCAGCACGTTATCGCTTGGGGGTTTACCGCTGACAGCCTCGTAGGCGTGAAACAGCAAATGCCCACCGTCCAATATGGGGATCGGGAACAGGTTCATCAGCCCCACGGCAGTCGACAGCATCGCGATGAATAGGATGAAGCTGGCAGGGCCTTGCGTTGCGGCTGCCCCTGAACTTTCGGCAATGCCAAGCGGGCCGCGCAGATTGCACGATGAGATAGCGCCGGTAATCATATGCCCAAGGCCAGACAGGCTGGTCGAGGCAATATTCCAAGTCTCGGAGACGCTGAGCTTCACGACTTCCCACGGGCCAGGCATCCGTGTTTGCGGCACGAAAACCAGCCCCCCCGTCAGGCCAATCAACCAGCGTGTTTCAAACCCGCCTTCGCTTTTCGGGATGTCCATGCGCCGTGGCTTCAAAGCCGCCTCGAAGGTATCGCCTGCGCGCCAAACCGTGAGCAAAAGCGGATCGCCATCCGAGGCCCCGACAATTTCACGCAGTTCTGAAAACGCCTGAATGTTACGCCCGTCGACGGATAAAATCACGTCGCCAGCTTCCAAACCGACATCTTGAGCCGCCGAGCTGGGCTGCACACCATCCGCAATCGGTGGGAAGGGAAAGGGACCGACCAGATCGACCATTTGGCCAGCACGTTCGACCGTGTAGGCGACACGCGCGCTTGGTTCCAGCTGTTCCGTCGCTTGCACAAAGGTCAGCAGGTCAGGCGTCTCGGTGCCACCAAGTGCCGCGATGCGGTCCCCCGGCAGCAGGCTTTGACCTTCAAACGGGGTCGCCTTCAGGCTTCCGATAATCGGTTGATCTGTGGCAATGCCATTGAACAGAAAGAAGCCCGTAAATACCAAAATCGACAGAATGAAGTTGAAAATAGGACCCGCAGCGACTGTGGCCGAGCGCGCCCAAAGCGGGGCACCATGCATCGTGCGGCGTCGCTCGGCATCCGACAGATTGCTGATGACCTTGCCATCCTTGCCCGAAGCCGCATCGGCATCGCCCAGAAATTTGACGAAACCGCCAAAGGGCAAAGCGGCCACCTGCCAGCGCGTGCCATGCTTGTCCACGCGCGCATAAATCACTGGCCCAAAGCCAAGGCTGAACACTTCGGCATGAATCCCCGACCAACGGCCGACGATGTAATGGCCATATTCATGCACCGCGACGATGATCGACAAGGCGACAACAAAGGCGATGAGCGTCCAGGCAAAGTTGCCGAAGGACGGGATCAGATTGAAAATTTCCACTGCGCTTATTTTCCTTGCTGCCAATTTTTGACCGCTTCGCTGGCGATCTTTCTAGCGAGATGGTCCATCTCGAGCACATCCTCAAGGTCTGATGCGGCGATTCCAAGGTTATTTTGGCGCGAAAGATGGTCAAGTGTCGTTTCGACGACCTCTGCCATCGCCAAAAACGGCAAGTCTCCGCTGATGAAGTGGTCCAACGCAATTTCCTTGGCCGCATTGAACGCAGCCCCGGACAGGCCGCGCATCTGCATCACATCCCGCGCAAGCCGCAACGCGGGAAAGCGCGCGGCATCAGGTGCCTCAAAGCTCAACTGCGCAATGCGCGCCAAATCCAGACGTTCCACCGGCACAGCCCCCCGGCGCGGCCAATGCAAAGCATAGCCGATGGCGTGGCGCATATCGGCAGGCCCAAGATGGGCCATGATGCCACCATCACAAAAGCCGACCAAGGCATGCACGATGGATTGCGGGTGAACCAGCACCTCTATCTTCTGCGGCTCAAAGCCGAAAAACTCACGTGTCTCAATCAGTTCCAGCGCTTTGTTAAACATAGAGGCCGAATCAATCGAAATACGTTGGCCCATGGTCCAGTTCGGGTGGGCAATCGCCTGTGTCGGCGTGATCGCTTGCATTTGCGCCATCGAATAGCTGCGAAACGGCCCGCCGGAGGCGGTGATGATCACCCGCTCGACCGTGGTGATATCTTCGCCCGTCAACGCCTGAAACACTGCGGAATGTTCGCTATCCACCGGCAACAAGGTCGCCCCATAAGACGCCGCACTGGCCATCAGCAACGGGCCGGCGGTCACAAGGCTTTCCTTGTTGGCCAGGGCCAAAGTGCCGCCATGGCGCAAAGCGCGCAGCCCCGGCACCAAACCTGCAGCCCCCACAATCGCCGACATCACCCAATCGGCAGGCCGGTCTGCGGCCTCGGCCAAGGCGTTTTGCCCGGCAGCCGTTGCAATGCCGGTTCCGGCCAAAGCCTCGCGCAGGGCTGGCAGACTGTCCTCATGCGCGGTAACGGCAATCTCGGCTTGCAAGGCAATCGCCATTTCAGCCAAGCGCGCCACATTGCGTGCGCCTGTCAAAGCCACCGTGCGAAAAACCGCAGGCCCGCCTTCGCGCATCAAAAGGTCAAAGGTGCTTTCCCCGATGGACCCGGTTGCGCCGAAAATAGAGATAGAGCGCAATGCCTTACCCCCCCGCCGCGCCGGGCAAGGGCAACGATATCGCAAGGTTCAAGATCATCAGCAGCACCAAAGCCCCGGTCATGGCATCAAACCGGTCCAAAACCCCGCCATGGCCGGGGATCAGGTTCGAGCTGTCTTTGACGCCGGTCCGCCGTTTGATCCAGCTTTCAAAGACATCGCCCATCTGCCCGGCAAAGGCCACAAACGGCGATAAAACCACAAGCCCCCAAGTGCCCTGCCCGATCAGCACAAAGCCAAGCCCGACCAGCGCCGCCCCGACCCAACCTGCAATCGTGCCAGACCATGTTTTCTTTGGGCTGATTGCCGGCCAGAACTTTGGCCCGCCCAATGTACGACCAGCAAAATAGCCCATAACGTCAGAGGCCACGACCACCAGCACCAGCCAAAGAATGGCTTCGGTCCCGGCCTCATTGCGCAGGGTGACCAGCCCGTAGCCTGCAACCATCGCACCGGCCGCCCAAGCCGCGGAAAGGCGACGGTCGCGGCGCGGTGTCAGTGCAAAAGCAAGCGCCGGGATCAACAGCAAAGCAGTTGCGGCATCGCGCGTTGAGAACAGGCAGATCACCAAGGAAATTCCGCCAAGGATCGCCAGGTAAATCGGCATATGCCCGGGGCCAATTGCGGTCATTCGCGCCAGTTCCCACAGCATGACTGCGGTAAGCACCACGACAAGGGCCGTAAATGTCGGCCCGCCAAGCCAAATTTCAAACGCGCCGACGCTGGCCATGATCCCCGCAGATATCATTCGTGGTCGCAGGTCTGCCCATCGGCTTGAGGCCACACTCATTTCGTCACCACGCCGCCAAAGCGACGTTCACGGTTGCCATAGCGCGCCAAAATCGCCGCCAGTTCGCTGGGCGCGAAATCGGGCCAAAGCGTTGGCGTGAATTCATATTCGGCATAGGCACATTGCCAAGGCAGAAAATTAGAGGTCCGGGTCTCGCCACTGGTGCGGATTACCAGATCAGGGTCGGGCAAACCGCCAGTGTCCAGCCGTGCCGCGATCGCCGCCTCTGTGACATCACAAGGGTCCAGATGCCGTTCGGCCACTTCACGCGCCAGTTTTTGCACCGCGCGCAAAATCTCGTCCCGGCCACCGTAGTTGATGGCAACCGTCAGGTTCAGACGCTCAAAGCCCGCGGTCCGCGCCTCGATCCCTGCCATCAATCGTTGCAATTTCGGATCCAGCTGCGTGCGGTCACCTATAAAACGCATCCTGACGCCTTCGCGCGCCATCCGGTCGGCTTCGCGTTGAATATAGCGCGAGAAAATCGCCATCAGACCCAGCACTTCTTCGGTCGAGCGTTTCCAGTTCTCTGTCGAAAAGGCATAGATCGTCAGCCATTTGATGCCAAGATCGGGAGCTGCACCGACGATTTCTTTGACGCGCTCGGCGCCTTTGCGATGGCCCACCAGCCGAGGCCAGCCTTTATTTGTGGCCCAGCGACCATTGCCATCCATAATGATGGCAACATGATTGGCATGCGGGCTTTTGGGGTCAGTCGCGGTCAAGTGCAGCCCTTTCAGGGGTCAGATCGACAGGTTAAACCTGCATGATTTCCTGCTGTTTAACGTCAAGCGCCCGATCAACAGCCGCAATGGCCTTATCCGTCAGCTCTTGCACCTCGTCCGACCACATCTTTTGGTCATCTTCAGCCATGCCGTTGGTTTTAGCCTTCTTGATCTGGTCCATGCCATCCCGGCGCACGTTGCGGATCGAAACCTTGGCGTTTTCGGCGTAAGAGCCTGCCACTTTGGTCAATTGACGCCGACGCTCTTCGTTCAATTCCGGGATCGGCAGCATAATGATGGTGCCGTTCATCTGCGGATTGATCCCCAAGCCGGAATCGCGGATCGCCTTTTCGACCTTATTCACAAGGCCCTTGTCCCAAACGTTGATTGTGACCATGCGCGGCTCTGGCACGTTGACCGTGCCGACCTGATTAAGCGGCGTCATCGTGCCGTAAGCATCCACCATGATCGGTTCCAACATCGAACTCGAGGCGCGCCCGGTCCGCAGTGACGAAAATTCGATGCGCAATGCATTTTGAGCGCCGTCCATGCGGCGCTCTAGATCATCCAGGTCGATGTCGAGATCATCTTGTGACATGGGGTCGTTCCTTCTTGTTCTGCCTTTTTTTTGCGCCCTGCTATTCAGGGGGCTGTTGAAGGCCTTATATCAACTTGCCAGAATTGGGGTATAGGTTTCAGCCCCAATTGCGTGCGGGATCTTCGCAAACACGGGTATAGGTGCCTTCGCCGCGCAAAATGCCCCGAAAACCGCCGGGTTCGTCCAAGCTGAACACGATGATCGGCAAATTATTGTCGCGCGCCAAAGCGATGGCAGAGGCGTCCATCACCCCAAGATGCTTTTGCAGCACCTCATCATAGCTGACCGTATCATAGCGTTTGGCGTCGGCATGTTTTTTCGGGTCTTTGTCGTACACACCGTCAACCTTGGTGCCTTTGAAAATCGCCTCGCACGCCATTTCATTGGCGCGCAGGGTCGCCGCCGTATCGGTAGTGAAATATGGGTTTCCAGTGCCGGCTGCAAAAATGCAGACACGCTTTTTTTCGAGGTGGCGAACGGCGCGGCGGCGGATATAGGGTTCGCACACCTGGTCCATCGGGATCGCCGAGATAACGCGCGTATGGATTTTCAACGCTTCAAGGGCTGCCTGCATCGCCAAAGCATTCATCACGGTCGCAAGCATGCCCATGTAATCGGCCGTGGTGCGTTCCATGCCTTGCGCCGAACCTTGCAAACCGCGGAAAATATTGCCGCCGCCAATGACCATGCAAATCTCGACCCCCAGATCATGCACAGATTTAACCTCTTGTGCGATCCGCGCCACGGTTGGCGGATGCAAGCCATACCCCAGATCGCCCATCAGCGCCTCGCCCGAGATTTTGAGCATAACGCGGGTATGCGTGATTGGGGCGACAATGTCGGAGGTATCGGTCATCGGAACGGGCCCTGTTCTATTTTTTGCGCTGAAATTGCAGCCGGGGATTGGACTGGGTTGCAAAATGTCGCAAAACGCCGTCGGGTTCAACGGGGGATACGTCGGATTGGGCGGAAAGGTGGCGTCGACCACCTGCCCCCTTGGCCTTGTGGTCAATCCCCCCCAAGGGTATTTTGACCGAAAAGAAGGCCAGTATGTTTGAAATCATTGATAAAATTTCGGCACAGCGGCCTGTTTTAATTGCAGGGCCAACGGCAAGTGGCAAGTCCGCGCTGGCGATTGAAATCGTCGCACGGCAAGGCGGGGTGATCGTGAATGCCGATGCTTTGCAGGTTTACGATTGTTGGCAAGTGTTGACAGCCCGCCCCTCGGCGGCAGAGGTCGCAGCCCTGCCGCATGCGCTTTACGGTCATATTGGGCGGGATCAGCCCTATTCCGTCGGCCATTGGCTGCGCGAGGTTGAGGCGATTCTGGTGCAAGGTCAGCGACCAGTGATCGTGGGGGGCACCGGGCTTTATTTCAGCGCTTTGACAGAAGGGCTTGCCGTCATCCCGGAAATTGGCGCTGATGTCAGGGCCTTGGCCGATGCAAAACTGCACGAGGACGGCCCGCAGGCGATGGTGGACGAGCTTGACCCCGAAACCGCAGCCCGCATTGATACAGCCAACCCTGCCCGCATTCAACGCGCTTGGGAGGTGTTGCGCAGCACGGGGCGCGGGCTCGCCGCTTGGCAGGCAGAAACCGGCCCTGCACTTTTGCCAATTGCGCAAACAGAGGCTTTGGTTTTGCGGCCCAGCCCAGAGTGGCTATCCGCCCGGATCGACATGCGGTTTGATCAGATGATCGATCAGGGCGCATTGCAAGAAGTGCGCGCTGAACTGCCATTTTGGCAACCGCAACGCGCCTCTGCCCGCGCGATTGGCGCGCCCGAGCTGATCGCGCATTTGCGCGGCGAAATGGCGTTTGAGATGG
>JBLIGH010000138.1:0-7947 GCA_047636855.1 Pseudorhodobacter sp. | reverse complement strand
GAAAGCCGTGTGCTTGAAGACGACGCTATGGTCAACTTCCGCATGTCTGGTGGCACCGTGGGGCGGCTTTGGACCTCGTCCATCGCCTTGGGCCGCCAGCACGGGCTGACGATCCAAGTCTTTGGCGAAACGGGTGGGCTGCGTTGGGCGCAAGAACAGCCAAACCAGCTTTACTGGATGCCACTTGGCGGCCGCTTGCAGGTAATCGAGCGCGGCGAAGGTGGGCTTTCGCCCGAGGCTGACCGCTCTAGCCGCGTGACGGTTGGCCATTCGGAAGGCATGCCTTTGGCTTTCGCCAATATCTATTCCGATTTGGCAGAAGCGATCCGTGCCAACAAAGAGGGCCGCGCCATGGACTCCGCCGCAAACCTGTACCCGCGCGCCGAGGATGGGCTGCGCTCGATGGCCGCGGTATTTGCTGTGGCTGCAAGCGGCAAAGCCGATGGCAAATGGGTCGACGCCCGCCCGCCGATGTTTCGGTAAAACAGTGCCAAAAGGGCGGGCAATCCCCCCTGCCCTTTTGGCGCATGATCCTGCCGCGTTTAAGGCCAGTTGGATATAGAACGGCGATGAGCTAAGTCTGAGCCAAACCCAATGCCTCAGGAGCCTGCCTCACATGTCTGACCAAACGATCTATTCCGGCTTGACCCAGCTAGGCGTTAAAACCGACCTGCCAACCCACCCGGATGAAGCCGTGTTAGAGCGGGTGTCCAACCCGCAAGCCGGCACACAATATTGCGTCAGGTTTGTCGCACCGGAATTCACCTCGCTGTGCCCAATGACGGGTCAGCCCGATTTTGCGCATCTGGTAATTGATTACATTCCTGGCGAGTGGCTGGTCGAAAGCAAGTCGCTCAAACTCTTTTTGGGATCTTTCCGCAATCATGGGGCCTTTCACGAAGATTGCACCGTGTCCGTCGCCAAGCGCTTGGTCGATCTGATGTCGCCGCAATGGCTGCGCATCGGGGGATATTGGTACCCCAGAGGCGGCATTCCGATTGATGTCTTCTATCAAACCGGGCCAATTCCTGCAGGCGTTTGGGTCCCGGATCAGGGTGTAGCACCTTACCGGGGTCGTGGCTAAGACCGCACGCAGGCATCGTTGCACGGGCTTAAACCGGCAGCTTTGCCCGCAGCGTACCACGTTCAATAACGGTGCAAGGGAATAGGCGTGCCTCGGGGTAGCGGTCGGGTTCCACCAGCATCGCGACCATCAGCTCGACGGAAGAGCCGATAATCTGGCGAATCGGTTGGCGGATGGTGGTCAGGTTGATATTCGCCCACCCCGCCATTTCCATATCGTTCAGCCCGATAATTCCGATATCGCCGGGCACGGTTCGCCCGCTATCTTGGATCGCGCTTAACACGCCAATCGACAAGACGTCATCGCCGCAGAAAAATGCCTCGGCCGTCTCGCCTTGCAACAGGCGCTGCATCTCGCGCCGCCCCGCGTTGAAACTATAGGCATCGGCAAAGCTATGGGTCATCCGAATGTCGGGGTGCAGCGCCAGCTCTTCTGCGAAGCCCTTAAAGCGGTCTTGGGTAGAGGTCGCAGCCTGTGGCCCGCCCAAAAATGCAACATCCCGGTAGCCGCGCGCCAACAATTCGCGTGCGGCAATGCGGCCACATTCAGCGTTGTCGATGCCCACGACATGCACCTCTGGCGCAGAGGTGTGGCGCCCGAAGCTATGCACCACCGGCACACCCGCATCGCGAAACGCCTTGGCAAAGCCCGGCGGCAGCGTCGACGAGGCAACGATGACACCATCAACCGAGTATTGCCGCAGCATTCGCACCGAATTTGCGGGATCGGTTTCATCGCTCAGATTGACCAGAAGCGGGCGCAACCCACGGTCCTGCAAGCCACGGGTAAAAAGGTCAAACACCTCCAGAAAGATCGGGTTGTGGAAGTTGTTCGACACCAGTCCGATCAACTTCGTGCGACCCGTCGTCAGGCTAGAGGCCAGCGCATTTGGGCTATATCCCAGATCCACCGCCGCTTTTTCGACTTTTCGCCGCATTTTGGGCGAGACCGAGGCACCATCCGTAAATGTCCGCGAGACAGCAGAACGCGACACGCCTGCCCGTTCTGCAACATCCTTTAAAGTGGGTGCCATCGCTTCCCTTTCCCAGACCGCCGCCATCTTACGTCATGCATTTCGCCAGCACAGCATGAAATTTCACACGAAGTTTTGCAACCGGTTGCAAAATTAATTGATTCGTGTAATCTGAATTGACGAGAGCGGCAAAACCCGCCCCTCGTCTCAATTCGATGACATTCAACTGGGAGGAAACAATGACATCACTGACCCAAAGGCTGGTCCTTGCAGCAACGGTCGCCCTCGCCCCTTTTGCGAGCGTTGGCACTGCATTTGCGGAAGGGGAACGCTACGTCCTCGTCAGCCACGCACCGGACAGCGACAGCTGGTGGAACACCATCAAAAATGGCATCGCCCTTGCTGGCGAGCAGATGGACGTGACGGTTGAATACCGTAACCCGCCAACCGGTGACCTTGCCGATATGGCACGGATCATCGATCAGGCGGCCGCGTCTGGCCCGAACGGCATCATCACCACTTTGGCCGATTTCGACATTCTGTCGGGTCCGATCCAAGCGGCGGTTGATTCTGGCATTGATGTGATCATCATGAACACCGGATCGCCTGAACAGGCACGTGAAGTCGGTGCGCTGATGTATGTCGGCCAACCCGAATATGACGCGGGCTTTGCAGCAGGTCTGCGGGCCAAAGGCGACGGCATCGGCTCGTTCCTTTGCGTGAACCACTATATCGTGCAGCCCTCCTCGCAAGAACGTTGCCAGGGGTTTGCGGACGGTCTGGGCATCGAGCTGGGCAGCCAGATGATCGATTCGGGTCAAGACCCTGCCGAAGTTAAAAACCGGGTTCTGGCCTATCTTTCAGCCAATCCTGACACCGACGCCGTGCTGACGCTTGGCCCAACCTCGGCTGATCCGACCATTCAGGCGCTGAATGAAAACGGTATGGCGGGCGATATCTATTTCGGCACCTTCGATTTGGGTGGCGATATCGTGAAGGCAATTAAGGATGGTACCATCCAGTGGGGCATCGACCAACAGCCCTTCTTGCAGGCCTATCTGCCCGTTGTTGTGCTGACCAACTACCATCGCTACGGCGTGTTGCCCGGCAATAACATCAACTCTGGCCCCGGCTTTGTAACCGCTGACGGACTTGAGAAGATCGAGCAATTCGCGGGCGAATACCGCTAGTTCGACCAAAGGCGGCGTGGGCTTCGGTCTGCGCCGCCTTTTTTATGCGATGGCCCAAGGGGGGAAACCGGTCATGAATACGGCAATACAAAGTGATGAACGCGTCAAGGAAATGTCAACATTTCGAAAGGCGCTGATCAGGCCGGAACTCGGCGGGATGGTTGGCACCGTTGCTGTGTTCACCTTCTTTTTGCTGTTTGCCTCTGATTCAGGGATGTTCAACAGCCAAGGCATCATGAACTGGTCGATCGTTTCCGCTCAATTCATGATCATCGCCGTGGGCGCCTGCCTTCTGATGATCGCGGGCGAGTTTGACCTGTCCGTCGGCTCTATGATCGGTTTCGCCGGGATGATGATCGCAATCTTTTCGGTCACTTTGGGCTGGCCTGTCTGGATCGCGATCTTGGTGACCTTTGTCATGTGCATGGCAGTTGGCGCGCTGAACGGCTACATCGTCGTGCGCACAGGTTTGCCAAGTTTCATTGTCACATTGGCGTCTTTGTTCATCTTGCGCGGCTTCACGATCTTTCTGCCCCAGGTGATCGAGCGTAAAACCATTATTGGCGGCATACGAGATGTGGCAGAAGGCGACTGGTTGGGGGCTGCCTTTGGCGGCAAAATCCTGACCGGGTTGTTTCGGTGGTTTGGTGACATTGGGTTGATCGCGACATTTGAACGCGGCAACCGCGTGGGCGAACCTGTGGTAGATGGTATCCCGATGATGATCGTCTGGGCGCTTGCCTTGATCTTCCTTGGCCACGTGCTTTTGACCAAAACCAAATTCGGCAATTGGATCTTTGCATCCGGTGGCGATGCCGAAGCGGCGCGCAATTCCGGCGTTCCGGTGAACAAGGTGAAGATCTTGATGTTCATGCTGACCGCCTTTTGTGCGGTGGTCTTTGCAACCTGTCAGGTGATGGAATTCGGATCTGCCGGTGCGGACCGGGGTCAGCTGAAAGAGTTTGAGGCGATCATCGCGGTTGTGATCGGCGGCGCGCTTTTGACAGGCGGCTATGGCTCGGTTCTGGGGGCTGCCCTTGGCGCGCTTATCTTTGGCGTCGTACAACAGGGGTTGTTTTTCGTGGGCGTCGAACCTTCGTTGTTTCGGGTGTTTCTAGGCCTGATCTTGCTTGGGGCCGTGATCTTGAACACCTACATCCGCCGCATCATCACCGGGGAGCGTTAAGATGACCACTCAACCCATCATTCGGATGCAAGACATCCAAAAGCATTTCGGCTCTGTCATCGCGCTGGCCGGGGTATCGGTGGATATTTATCCAGGCGAGTGCCACTGCCTGCTGGGCGATAATGGTGCGGGGAAATCGACCTTTATCAAGACCATGTCTGGCGTGCACAAACCCACCTCGGGCGAGATTTTCTTCGATGGCAAACCGATGAGCTTCGATGATCCACGCGACGCAATCACAGCAGGCATCGCGACCGTTCACCAGCATCTGGCGATGATCCCGCTGATGTCGGTAAGCCGGAATTTCTTTATGGGCAACGAGCCGACCAAGAAATTCATGGGCCTGTCGCTTTTTGACAAAGCCTATGCCGACAGGGTGACGATGGAGGCGATGGGCGCGATGGGCATCAATTTGCGCGGTCCCGACCAAGCCGTCGGCACGCTATCGGGCGGCGAGCGTCAGACCGTTGCCATCAGCCGTGCGGTGCATTTCGGCGCGAAGGTTCTGATCTTGGACGAGCCGACATCGGCGCTTGGGGTTCGGCAAACCTCGAACGTGCTGGCGACCATCGACCGCGTGCGCAAGCAAGGCATCGCGGTCGTCTTCATCACCCATAACGTGCGGCACGCCATGGCCGTTGGTGACCGGTTTACTGTTCTGAACCGCGGTCAGACGCTTGGCACTGCGGTCAGGGGCGAAATCACGCCAGAAACCCTGCAAGACCTGATGGCGGGCGGGCAAGAGCTTGCGTCGCTGGAAGGCTCGTTAGGCGGAACCGTTTAAGCCTTAGATCAACGGGATGGAGGGCGGCACCAAATGCGCCCTCCGCTTGATCACATATTCACGCCAAGTGATATAGCTGACCGCAGCCAGAATGACGGCACCGCCCAGCAGCACATAGGCGTCCAAGCCTTCACCAAAGACAAAGACACCCAGCAGGGTCGCCCAGACCAATTGCAAAAACACGACGGGTTGCGTGACGGCTAGCGGGGCCGCGGTAAAGGCCCGCGACATGCAGTAATGCGCCAAAGTGGCGAAAGCCGCGACCAGTGCCAGCATCCCCATTTGCAGCGCGGTGACAGGTTGCCAGACCGCAAGGGCCAAAGGCAGCAGCCCGATGGTCACAATGATCGACAGCATCGCCACAATGGCCCCCGGCCCCGCAAGCTGCGTCAAACGCTTGGCCGCAAGATACGAGCCTGCAAAGAAAAAGGCCGCTGCAATCTGCGCAAAATGCCCGCTCGTAATCTCGCGGATCCCCGGGCGCAGCACGATCAGCGCGCCACAAATCGCAACGCCAATCGCCAGAATGCGGCGCAGCGCCAAAGTCTCGCCAAACAACAAGCTAGCGCCAAGCGTCACCAGAACCGGGTTGAGAAAGCCGATCGCCGTCACCTCGGCCACAGGCAGCCGTGCCATCGCGTAAAACCACAAAAGCACAGCAATCATATGCATGGCACCGCGCCCAAAAGACAGCTTCACAAAGCCTGGTGCAAAGCCACCCCGCAGCAGCGGCAGCAAGCTGGGCAGCAGAAAAACAACGCCCCAAGCATAGCGCAGAAAGGCCGATTGCGCGATGGGCAAGTCGGTTCCCAGATAGCGCACAATCCCTGTGACCCCAACGAAACACAGGCCCGTGGCCACCATCCACAAAACCCCCGCAACCGGCTGGGATCCAGGCAAGACGGGTGATACTTTGGGCTGCGTGACCATAGCGCGACACAATCCGCTTCCCTCGGAAATGGCAAGAGGGCAAGACAGCCTTTCGCGCTTTGGAAATTGCGGATGATTGCCGCTTGCATTGCGGCCCTCCCATTTTCGCCGCCTTCGGTCTTCCTGTCACTGTCATTTCTGGCTATGAAACGAAGGCGGGGAAACGAAGGCGGGCACCGTAGCGCGCAGTCCCGCCCAAGGCAAAGCATGACCCAAGATCCGAAACCCAAGACCACAACCGTGATACAGACCGCGCAGCGCGTGCTGCGGATCGAGGGCGAAGCGCTGTTGGCAATGATCGACCGCCTGCCGGATGATTTCGAGCCTGTCGTCGAGAAAATGCTGGGCTGTCGCGGGCGTATCATCCTGTCTGGCATCGGAAAATCCGGCCATATTGCCCGCAAAATCGCGGCCACTTTATCCTCGACCGGAACGCCCGCTTATTTCGTACATGCCGGCGAGGCGAGCCATGGCGATCTTGGCACGGTTACCCCTGCCGATATCGTCATTGCCCTGTCCAATTCCGGTGAGACGACCGAGTTGGGCGATCTGATTGCCCATACCCGGCGCTTTGGCATCACGCTTGTGGCGATCTCTGGCTATGCGTCCAGCACACTTGCGAAGGCCGCCGATTACAGCCTGACCCTGCCAGAGGCCCCTGAAGCGTGCAGTATGGGGTTGGCACCGACCACCTCGACCACGATGGCGCTGGCTTTGGGCGATGCGCTGGCCGTGGCGCTGATGGAAAGCCGCGGCTTCGCGCCCGAGCATTTCCGCACCTTTCATCCCGGTGGTAAGCTGGGGGCACGGCTGGCGCGGGTTGGTCAATTGATGCGCGGCGGCGATGACCTGCCCTTAGTCGCCCCCACAGCGTCCATGGCCGAGACGTTGTTGGTTATGTCGCAAAAGGGCTTTGGCACCGCAGGCGTGGTGCAAAATGGCGCTTTGCTGGGTGTGATCACCGATGGCGACTTGCGCCGTCACATGGACGGCTTGATGCAACGCACTGCGATCGAGGTTGCGACCAAATCCCCGCTGACCTCGCCACCAGACATGCTAGCCGTCGAGGCGGTCGCCTTGATGAATGCCCGCAAAATCACGATCCTTTTCGTGGTCGATGCACAGGGCAAACCTTTGGGTGTGCTGCATATTCATGATTGCCTGCGTGCTGGCGTCCAATAAGGTTTATCCAATGAAAACTGTCATAATCATTCCTGCCCGTTACGCCTCGACCCGCTATCCCGGCAAGCCTTTGGTGATGCTGCGCGGGTCGGATGGCGTAGCCAAATCCCTGATCCAGCGCAGTTGGGAGGCGGCGATGGCCGCGAAAGGCGTGGCCGAGGTATATGTCGCCACCGATGACGACCGTATCCGCGACGCGGCTGCGGCTTTTGGCGCAAAGGTCATAATGACCTCGGATCAATGCGAAAACGGCACGATGCGCTGCGCCGATGCAATGGCGCGCGCCGAGCTGGACGCCGATCTGGTGATCAATCTGCAGGGCGACGCGCCCTTGACCCCGCCTTGGTTTGTCGAGGCCTTGATCGAAGCGATGGCCCACGACACTGGGGCGCAATGTGCAACGCCAGTGATCCGGTGCGATGCTGAAACCGTCAGCCATTTCCGCGAAGACCGCCGCCACGGCCGGGTCGGTGGCACAACCGCCGTATTTGACGCCCAGATGCGCGCGCTTTATTTCTCGAAAGAGGTGATCCCCTTCACGCCCGAACCGCAAGAAACCCCGATCCCGGTGTTTCACCATGTCGGCATTTATGCGTACCGCCCCAAAGCCCTAGCCGA
>JBLIGH010000137.1:0-8091 GCA_047636855.1 Pseudorhodobacter sp. | reverse complement strand
GCCAAGCTGGCCCAGATAGCTGGTGGTACTGTCATATTCCCAATAGCCGGGGCCGGAAGGGATATAGAGGATATCAGCCGCAAATGCCGCATTTAGAGACTGATATCCAATCGCGGGCGGGCAGTCGAAAATGATGATGTCATATTGATCATCCGGCAATTCATCCAAATAGCGGGCAACGCACCCAAAGAAGCTCCACGCTTTGTGCAAGGAGCGATACTGTGCCGAGGCGAATTCAACGAAGGCCGCATTGGCACAGCTCGGGATGATATCGATCGTCGGCCAAGCGGTTTTCTGGATGAAATCCTGAACCCGCTGCGCCCCGATGGATTGCACATCTTCGGGTAATTCATCGGCGGCAGGGTAGGGGCAGTCGGCCGGATCATCATAAGATTGCGCGATCCGGTCAGCTTCACGGCACAGATCGCGGCACATGATGCCCCAAACAGTGTTCCATTCCTTAACCTCGACCAACCCCATCGAATGGGTCAATGTTGCCTGAGGGTCAAAATCGATGACCAGCACGCGGTATCCGTCCAACGCCGAGGCATTTGCCAGATGCTGCGCCACAACGGTCTTCCCAACACCGCCTTTAAAATTGGACACCGCCACCCGCATGGCCCGCCCTGCTGGCCGCTTCGGCAAAAGGGATTTTCCGCGGAAACGAAGGCGGCGACGCAGCTCATTAATCTCATTGAGGGTGAACCAACGCTGCCTTCCGTCATCCTCGACCACGCCTTGCGGCAGCGTGGGGTCATCGGTCAATTTTTTGCGTAAAGTGTCTGCCGGCAGATCAAACATAAACTGGCTGATCTCCCATATAGAGAAGGGGCGCAGTATTTTTTCCTCGGACGGAGAGAAGGTCGCGCGCCGCACAGCAACCTGCTGAGCGAGGCTGCGTTCGTTCATGGTTTGGAGATGGGTATGATTGCGCATGTTGCTGCTCTTGTAATTTCACTGATATTGTCTAATAACGCGATTTCGCCAATGCGTAAAACGGAAAGACGCAAAAATCCGGTTTTTTCTTGTGATTCGGCAGAAAACAGGACTGTTGCACGTCAAATGACTATATTTAGGGGACAGGACCATGGTCAAAGCCCCCTATAGGGTGACAAAGGGGCCGGGTTAAGGTGACAACAGGCTGTCACCCATTACCAATATAACCCATTTTCATAAATGATATTAGATTTTCAGGACAATCCCGTATTAACAAGAATCTTGACAAACTACGGGATTTAGAGCCATTGATGAACCTACGAGGAATCGGCCAAAGAAGCCGGACCATCAGAGGCAATCAGGGCGGTAAAAGCTGGATGGACATCAAGCGATTAACAGGACCACAGGCTGGATCACAGAAATATGATCTGCTGACAGCGATGGCAGTCGCAGGATTAAGCGGAACACCCGGCTTTCAGAATTCGATGATGCGGCTGATTGCCGTTGTAACCGCAAGGTACAATTGGCGAATCGACGAGCTGACGGTTGGGCAAAAGGAACTGGCGCGCATGTGGTCCGTGGATGAACGTACGGTCAAACGTGAAGTTAAGCGGCTGACGGATTGCAACATCTTGCTGCAACTGCGACCCGGTGTGCGGGGCAGGGTGGCCGCTTATCGGTTGAACTATCCCGAAATTTACAAACTCAGCGAACCCGTTTGGCGAAATGTAGGTCCTGATTTTTCGGCACGGATGGAGGCCATGACACCGAAACCCGTCGAGAAAGTGGTCCGGGTTGATTTTGGGCTTCGTGGCACTGAGCTGCCCGATACACCGCCGAATGATCCTTGGGGTAAGGCCTGCGCGCGATTGGCCCAAACCGAACCTTCGCTTTACCGCGGTTGGCTATCCAAGTTGCGCTTTGTGGATTTGACCGACCGGGTCTTGCTGCTAAATGCCCCTTCGCGTTTTGTGGCGCAATATGTCGAGACGCATTTGAGCCAGCCTTTGCGCGGTGCGGCCGAATTGGAATTTGGTCCGTTGCGCCGTATTGTGATCCAGTCCTAAACCCTCGTCATCGCCTAAACCTGTTTTTTATAGCCCCATGAACATCAATCGCCTTTGGCAGGTTTTTTTGACCTATAAGAGACTGAAACAGCAAAGAGTACCCAAAATGAGCGATCGCCTGACCCTGCGCCAATTCTTGTTGAACGATTACCGGAGCAACGGAGTTTCTAAGGATCTCATTTTTCTGCTCGAAGATATTGCAACGGCCTGTCGGACAATTTCGCACCAGGTGCGTAGTGGTGCGTTTTCCGGCACTTTGGGCAGTGCCGATGCGACAAACGTGCAGGGCGAAACCCAAAAGAAACTGGACGTCATCGCAAACGAACAATTCATGCGCCATTGTGCGAATTGCAGCCGTGTTGCGGCCTTGGTATCTGAAGAGGTCGACGATGTTCATTGGCTAAAGGAAAAGCCCAAAGCAGGCGACTACATCGTCTATTTTGATCCGTTGGATGGGTCATCGAACCTTGATGTCAATTTGTCGGTCGGGTCGATTTTCTCGGTTGTTGAGTTGAAGCATCCAATTGAAGAGCTGACCAATGCCGCCGTCCTTCGCCCGGGAAGCGAGCAAATTTGCGCAGGCTATGCTTTATATGGCCCCTCAACCTCGCTGGTGGTGACGACCGGCAATGGGGTGAACGGCTTCACCCACCTTGCCGGAACCGGCGAATTTTTGCTGACGTTCCCGGATTTGAAAATCCCCGCTTCAACGCAGGAATTTGCCATTAATGCCTCGCGCTTTTCAATGTGGGAGGCCCCGGTGCGCCGCTACTTTGAAGAATGCATCGCTGGCCAAGACGGTCCGCGCGGCAAAAATTTCAATATGCGTTGGACGGCTTCGATGGTGGCCGACATCCATAGAATTCTGACACGGGGCGGGGTGTTCATGTACCCTCGTGATACCGGCAATCAAGCAATGGGTGGGCGTTTGCGGCTGATGTACGAGGCCAATCCGATGGGGTTCATTGTCGAACAGGCCGGTGGCAGCGCCTCTGATGGTTACGGGCGCATTTTGGATGTGTCCCCGACAGAGCTGCACCAGCGCGTCGCCGTTTTGCTTGGCTCTACACAAGAGGTCACCTTGTTGGAGGCCTATCACGCAGACCCGAACGGATAAGGTTTGCGGCTGGATTTGAGCCAAAAGGCACCTGATCCCACGCATTTCGTATCAAATCAAACTGATGCAGAAAAAGCATGTTAGGGTAATGCACATCTGGTGTGTCTTGAAAATGTGCAGCAAAAAGAACTATAGCTTGCCATGTTAGCGTTAACAGAAAATTGAGATGACCCGAATGCCCAAAGATTTCCCTGCCCGCCCCGATGCCGCAGCCCTGCGTCAAGAGATTCTGCGTCACTTGCGCGCCTCGCTAGGCAAGACCGAAGCCGCGGCGACCGTCTATGATTGGCGCGTCAGCCTGTCTTTGGCCCTACGGGATCTGGTGGTAGAGCCTTGGTTTGAAAGCACGCACAAAACCTATGCCGTGAAAGGCAAACGTGTTTACTACCTTTCGATGGAATTTCTGATTGGGCGTCTGGTAGAGGATGTCGCGGTCAATCTGGGCATGGAAGACATTGCACGCGAAACGATCGAAAGCTTTGGGCTGGATTATAACCTTGTGGTCAATAACGAGCCCGACGCGGCTTTGGGCAATGGCGGCTTGGGGCGGTTGGCGGCGTGCTTCATGGATTCCTTGGCGACTTTAGGCATCCCCGCCTATGGCTACGGTATTCGTTACGAGCATGGACTTTTTCAGCAATCCTTTGAAGAGGGCCGTCAAGTTGAAACCGCCGAGGGCTGGTTGTCGCAAAACCACCCTTGGGAGTTTGAGCGCCCCGAGGTCAGCTACCGCATTGGTTTTGGCGGCTATGTCAAAGCCGGTGACGCCGGTGCGATCTGGGTGCCAGAGGATGAGGTGATCGCCTCTGCCTATGATACGCCCGTTGTGGGTTGGCAGGCCAAATGGGTCAATACGCTGCGGCTTTGGGCCGCAAAGCCGACAAAGCTGTTCGATCTGGACAGCTTTAACCGGGGGGATTACCTGGCGGCCAATATGCCGGAGTCCTTGGCGCGGACATTGTCGCGGGTGCTTTACCCCGATGACACGACCGACAAAGGCAAAGAGCTGCGATTGCGGCAGGAATATTTCTTCACAGCGGCCTCGCTGCAAGATTTGCTGCGCCGGTTTTTGTCTGAGGGGCATCAGATTGAAAGCTTGGCCGATCAGGTTGCAATTCAGTTGAACGATACGCATCCTGCAATCGCGGGGCCAGAGCTGGTGCGCCTGTTGGCGGATAAGCATGGGTTACCGATGGACCAGGCCATATCGATCGCTCGCGATTGCTTGGCCTACACCAACCACACTCTTTTACCCGAAGCGCTGGAACGTTGGCCCGAGTATTTGTTCGCGCGTATTTTGCCGCGCCATTTTCAGATCATCCAAGAGATCGAGCATCGCCATCTGGCACAAACCCAAAATGGCATTCGCATCATCGAGCATGGCAATGTGAAGATGGGCGAGCTTGCATTCATCATGGCGCATAACGTCAACGGCGTCTCTGCGCTGCACAGTGAATTGGTCAAAGAGACGGTTTTTGAAGCGCTCAATCGCGACTATCCGGGGCGCATTTTGAACCAAACCAACGGTGTGACGCCGCGGCGCTGGCTTTATTCCTGCAACCCGGGCCTATCGCATCTGATCACAGAGGCAATTGGCCCCGAATGGCCTGCCGACCTCGAACAGTTGCAGCAGTTGGTGCCCTTTGCCGAAGACAGCGAATATCTGGACCGTTTCGCCGCTGTGAAGCACGAAAACAAGGTGCGTTTTGCCAATTGGCTACACAAACGCGACGGCGTGATGATTGATCCAAACGCGATGTTCGACGTGCAAATCAAACGTATCCACGAATACAAACGTCAGCATATGAACCTGCTGGAAACCGTCGCCCTGTGGAACGAAATTCGCGACAATCCAAATGGTGATTGGACGCCGCGCGTCAAGATTTTCGGGGGCAAGGCCGCACCCGGTTACGTTGTCGCGAAAGAGATCATTCATCTGATCAATGACGTTGCGCGCACCATCAACACTGATCCCGTAACGCGCGATTTGCTGCAAATCGTCTACCCTGCAAATTACAATGTCACGATGGCCGAGGTTCTTATTCCTGCCGCCGATTTGTCCGAACAAATCTCGACTGCGGGGAAAGAGGCGTCAGGTACCGGGAATATGAAATTTGCGCTGAACGGTGCGCCGACAATCGGCACGCTTGACGGGGCCAATGTTGAAATTCGCGAACATGTGGGGGCAGAAAACTTCTTTTTGTTCGGCCTGACCGCCGCTGAAGTGGTCGAGCGGCGCCAGCATCATGGCTATGCAAGGCATGCGATCGAAGCCAGCCCAAGGTTGCGCCGGGTGCTTGATCAGATTTCACACGGCGCGTTTTCGCCCGAGGATCGGGGTCGCTATGGCTCGCTCGTGCAGGGGCTATACGAGCATGACTACTTCCTCGTGACCTGCGATTTTGACGATTACTACACAACCCAGCGCCAAGTGGATGCGGTGTTTCGCGATCAAGCGGCATGGCGGCGCATGGCGTTGATGAATGTGGCGCGGATCGGGTGGTTCTCGTCTGATCGGACAATCGCGGGTTATGCAAAAGATATTTGGAACGCAAAATCCTTAACGCGGGGCTGAAGTCAAACCGAGAAAGGGCACTAAATGCTTACTCAGGACGATGTTCGCGACGTTTTAGAAGGCCGCCACGCGGACCCTTTCAGCGTTTTGGGGATGCACGAAGCGGCCGGAAAGCTGACGGTTACCGCCTTCTTGCCTTGGGCTGAAACGGTTGTTTTGCTTGATGCCAAAACCGGAGCCAAAGTTGCGGAGTTACCGGGGCAGTACGGCTTGTTTTCTGGCCCGGCAGGGCGGCGGCGCAAAGCGTTTGACTACCGCTTACAGGCGCAAACCGCACAAGGTCTGGTAACACTTGACGACCCTTACCGCTTTGGCCCGGTATTGGGCGATCTTGACGAATATCTGATTAGCGAAGGCACGCATCGCCGCCTTTGGCAGGTTTTGGGCGCGCATCTTCGCAGCCACCAAGGCGTTGCTGGGGTTCATTTTGCGGTTTGGGCGCCAAGTGCCTCGCGGGTTTCGGTGGTGGGTGATTTCAATGGCTGGGACGGGCGGTTGCACGTTATGCGCCGGCGCGGCGTCACGGGGGTGTGGGAGATTTTTCTGCCGGGCGTCCCCGAAGGCACCGCCTATAAATACGAGATACTGGACGCGGCAGGCCAGCTTTTGCCGCAAAAATCCGACCCGTTTGGCTTTGGCTCTGAACACCCGCCAAAAACTGCATCGGTTGTGCGCCAAATCGACGGGCATGCGTGGACGGATGCAGGCTGGATCGATGCGCGGGGTGCGCGGCAAAGTATTGATCAACCGATGTCGATTTACGAAGTCCATCTGGGGTCTTGGCGGCGCAAGGTTGACGAGGGCGGGCGGTCGCTTTCCTACCTTGAGCATGCGGTTGAACTGGTCGACTACGTGCGCGATCTTGGCTTTACCCATATCGAATTGCTGCCGATCACCGAATTTCCCTTTGACGGATCATGGGGGTATCAGCCCATCGGGCTTTATGCGCCAACCATCCGCTACGGAACACCAGAAGAGTTCCGCCAGTTTATCGAGGCCTGCCACGCTGCCGAAATCGGGGTCATGCTGGATTGGGTGCCGGGTCATTTCCCCGAAGATCTGCATGGGTTGGGGCGTTTCGACGGCAGCGCGCTGTTTGAACATGAGGACCGCCGCGAAGGTTTCCATCCCGATTGGAACACGCTTGTCTACAATTACGGTCGTCGTGAGGTTGTAAATTACCTGATTTCCAACGCGATTTATTGGGCGCGCGAACATCATATTGACGGGTTGCGCGTCGATGCCGTGGCCTCGATGCTGTACCGCGACTATTCGCGCAAAGAGGGCGAGTGGATCCCCAACATCCATGGTGGGCGCGAAAATCTGGAAGCCATCGCTTTTTTGAAGCAGATGAACGAGGCGGTCTATGCCGAGATGCCGGGCGTGGTGACGGTTGCTGAGGAAAGCACCTCTTTCCCGCAAATCTCGGCCCCGACCTATGCGGGCGGTCTTGGCTTTGGTTACAAGTGGAATATGGGGTGGATGAACGACACCCTGTCTTACATGGGCCAAGACCCGGTGCACCGCAAATTCCATCACAGCAAGATCACCTTCGGTCTGCAATACGCCTTTTCGGAAAATTTTGTGCTGCCGCTAAGTCATGATGAGGTTGTGCATGGAAAGGGCTCTATCTTGGATCGGATGCCGGGGCAGGGGGCCGAGAAATTTGCCAATTTACGCGCCTATTATGGGTTCATGTGGGGCCATCCCGGCAAGAAGCTGATGTTTATGGGCTGCGAGTTTGCTCAAGGCGCGGAATGGAACCATGATAGCAGCCTGGATTGGCATTTGCTGGGCAACCCACAGCATGCCGGTGTGCAAAATCTGGTACGCGATCTGAACCGGATTTACCGCGAAACGCCTGCGCTGCACCAATTGGATTGCCGTGCTGAAGGGTTTGAGTGGGTTGAGGAAAATGCAGGCGACGAAAGCCTGTTTGCCTGGTTACGCAAAGGCAATGACGGCACGCCGCCCGTCCTCGCCGTTACTAATTTTACACCGGTTCAACGGCAAGGTCGCCGGATCGGAGTGCCAGCCGCCGGATTTTGGCGCGAGGTGTTGAACACTGACGCCACGCATTATGGCGGGTCTGGCTGCGGCAACCTTGGCGGGGTGCACAGTGCCGATGTTGCAGCCTCGGGGCGCGCGCAATCGATCAGCATCACATTACCACCGCTTTCAACGTTATTTTTCACGCTCGATCAGTGATTGATCGGAAATCAGAAGGGGAGATCTGATGAACCATGAAAACAACAGGCTTACGCAACAATCCATGGCCTTTGTTCTGGCTGGCGGGCGTGGTAGCCGACTGGTCGAGCTGACAGATAGGCGGGCAAAACCCGCTGTTTATTTTGGCGGCAAAAGCCGGATTATCGACTTTGCCTTGTCCAACGCGG
>JBLIGH010000136.1:0-8118 GCA_047636855.1 Pseudorhodobacter sp. | reverse complement strand
AACGGTTCAACAGATGAACCGTCAAAACTGCATGGGCTGACCCTCATACACAGAGTTTCGGATACTCCCGATCAAAAATCCAGTCGGAAACCAACCGTCTCAGCCGCAAAACCGGCCTCGCCATGGCCTTCAAGCTCATGATGTCAGCCCAGACCAAATGGCGAAAACTCGACGGAACCAACCGCAGAGTAAGCGCCGTCCCCGCCCCATTGATTATGCGGATTCCTGACGGCTGTGCCATAAATGATCCGGTCATCAGCGCCATATGCCCGAATAATATAGTCCGGCGCAGTCAGAATTTCCGGAAGATCCCCTTTGTCGCCCGGGGCGCAATAACTTGCGCACAGAAAAATTGGCCCGATCTCGGCATAGGGCTGAGCTCGCGGAAACGGGCGGTGCGCCAAATTCAACATCTCGGCCCCTTTCGCGATCGGTTTCAGGCAATGGCGGCACGGGGTGCTGCCACCGCCCGAGAGGTGACGCTCGGGGGCGTGACCATTCGCGTCAAGCCCCCCGGACTGGTAGCTGCGTACAACGGCTGTGGGGATCGATGAAAACTGAATTTGCATGTCTCTCTCCTGTCGTAGGATAACAGCAAAAATGCCCAGCCCGTTCAATGTCGCAACCCGAAAGCTGCGCAAACCCCCGAGGGTTAGTCCTTCGTGATCATACGCCCCAAAGGCCGCCCGCCGATGATATGCAAATGATAATGCGGCACTTCTTGAACGCCATTTACGCCTGCATTGGTGATGGCGCGGTATCCGTCACCTTCATCGGGTGCCACGCCCATATCTCGGCAGATTTTCGCAGCTACCCGGTGGAAATCGACGATCTCGGCGTCTGTTGCGTCAGCCGCAAAATGGTCGAAACACACATAAGCCCCTTTCGGGATCACCAGCACATGCACGGGTGCTGATGGCGCTATATCGTGAAAGGCCAGCGTATGCGCGCTTTCGGCGACGGTCCTATTTGGAATTTCACCGCGCAAAATGCGGGCAAAGATGTTCTGAGTGTCATATTGATAAGCCATTGTTCAATCCACATAGAGATATTCGGTTTCCGCGATCTCACGCGCTTTCTCAATCGAGATATCAAGAAATTCGGCCAAAGACACCGCGTTTTCTTCGGCACTCGCCGATTGCTTGATGCGGAAAAGCCCTTTGAAATCTGCGTCCCGGATGCGGTCGCTTTCAAATTTCACATCATAGCGGATTGTCGGCAGCAGCCGGTCGATCACCTCTTGCGGTGTGCGCTCGCCTGCAAGCCCCACACGCCGCGCATGGCCGATCAGATAATCATCTGTGAAATCACACTCCAACTCCAACAAGCGCACCTTTGATTTGTCAGAGGCGAAGTCCTGCATCAGGTCCACATTCGCAGGGTCAATGCAGACGATCAGCGTGTCTTTCTCCCAGTAATCAAACAACATCCGCACCAACGCCCGTCGATGCCGCGTGCGCTTTTCGATTGTGGTCTGGATGCCCCCAAGATCAGGAAGCGGGGTAGATGCCTCGTTGAACAAATAATCCACCGCAGCCAGCTCGGTGACCTGACGAATACGCTCTACCAGACGCTTGGCGACATGCCATTTTTTGCAGATAACCATAAGCAAAGTGCGCTCGCGGCCCAAGCTGCTTTCGGTTTCCCAAAAACGAGGCGCAAAGCGCCGCCCGATGCGCCCGCGCCCGGTCAGAAAGTCAAACAGGCTGCGGCCTTCGTTAGAAATTGGAAAGCCAACGCCCTTGGCGGCATAAAGCTGCCCCAATCGTTGCTTCAACTCTGTCGCTTCGGGCGAGATTTTACGCGCAAACAAATAGTCTTGGCTGAGCAGCAGATCGTAATTGTCATTGTAAAATGTCACCGGCATCCCGTAATCGGTGAACATTAAGAAGGTCAATGTGCGGGTCATTATTTCTTGTTCCGGCACCAGATGCCGAACCAGAGTTTGAAAAAAAGTTTCATCCGGGATCCAGCTGGTCGCGAAGAACCGCATCACATCACGGCGTTCACTGCAAAACTCCAAGATGGCTTCAATCGTGCGGCGGCGCAGGCACCACCACTGGCTGCCAATTTGAATTTGCAAATCCGGTGGAATTCGCCGCGACATTCCCAGCTTGTTTTGCAGCTGCATCGAGGCGTAAAACAGCGTTTTATGCGTCCGCTCATTGAAGTAATGACGATAGATCAGGCGTTCTTCCTTGATGCCAGTCTTGATCCAGTCTGACTTGAAGAAATCGACACTCTCGATGAAATCGACCTCTTCGCGATCCAGAAAATCATGGGCGTATTCTGCAGATTTGATCGGCATACAATCGCCCGAGAGCATGTAAAAATGTGTGGCCCTTGGGAACGCGTCAATGGCCGCCCGGACGGCCTGCAAGGTGGCGTCGACCAGGCTCCAGGCTCCCCACCCACATTTCAGGCGCTTGCGTGCAAAGGTAATCGATGGGTTGGCATCCAGCTTGGATTTGATCCGATCAAAATCAACCTGACGCGCCCGCGCATCAAAGTGAATCGACACATAGTCGCCGCCCGCAGAAAGGCGCTCTGCTTGCGCAATAATCCCTTCCGGGTCCTTGTGGCACAAAAGAATATAGGCGATTTTTGCCATTCGGGAAACTCACAGGCCTCTTTTTAGGTTATTGTTTCTCTAAATAGCTTTATCAGCCATTGAAAAGACAGAGTTTCTTTGCTTTTTTACGCGTAAATATTCCCACCCCACGATATCGTGGGATTCTGGGGTAAGGAGACAAGACTATATGGGATTCCCTGGCACTTGGATGACCGAAAGCGAAAGCGTCATCTACCGCGTCGTTCCGAAATGCGCGTGCTCGACCATTGGGCAGATCATGTTCTATTCCGATCATGGTCGCTTCTTTGACGGAGACATTCATGATTCGTCCGAAGGCCTGCACAAATGGTCGCAAGAACGCAGCCAGCCGCTGATCGACAAAGGGGTCAAGGCGCATAAGACATTTGCATTTACCTGCGTGCGCAACCCGTACACGCGTATATTGTCGTCTTTCTTCGACAAGATCTGCGGTATTCAGCGCAATGGCAAACGCTATCGCGGCAATCTGGTGCCGCTTTTGACACAGAAATATGGCATCGATGTCGGCGGTCCCGATGGCACAGAAGAGTTTGATCAGGTCAAAAGTTTCCGCCGCTTCTTGCTGTTTACGCGTGACACCATTCGGTGGCGCAAGCCGATGGACCCCGATATCCATTGGTCGGCAATGTCGGGCCATATTTCGACCTATATCGCGAATGGCGGACGCTATGACAAAATCTTTTTCACCGAGACATTCAATGACGGTATGAAAGAGGTGCTAGGGTCGATCAAGACCAAGCATAAGGTCGATCTGAAGGAAATTCCGCGCTTTAACGAAAGCGAGGGTCATGGCCCGAAACGGCTGCATCCGGTCGAGGATTACTTTGACGATCTTTCCATGCATCTGATTTGGGAGATCTACAAACGCGATTTTCAACTGTTCAAATATGACTTCAACAACCCGAGCAATAAAATGCCTTTGGCCGAGGTTGATTTGGCCGAGGTTCACGCAAAGCTTGGGGAATAACCCCGCTCGTTAACCGGATCGCTGCCCGCGCCGTCCGGGCAGCGAGATCGCCAAAAGCAGTTGCTTAAAGCGGCAAGGCCGGGCCAACGCCAGACGCATTGCGACGTTTCGCTGACCAATGCGACCACTTGCCCACCAAAGGTTTATCCGTGGCAACGGCGCGCGGCGAAGGCCCCGGCCAAGGGGCCCGAGCCGCGCGCCCTCTGCCCTCAGATCAGCCCATGCGCGCGAAAGACTGCCGCCATTTCCACCTCGGGCCGAGGTCCGATATGCCCGATGACTTCCGCCGCACAAAGCACCCCCATGCGCGCTGCCGTTTCCAGATCGCGCCCCGTGGCGATGCCAAACAAGAACCCCGCCGCAAATTGGTCGCCTGCCCCCGTCGCATCAACCGGTGTCACAGGCTGAACCGGCGCCTCAACGCGCTTGCCGTTCTGAATGACCCAAACGGCCTCTCCCGAACGAGTACACGCAACGATATCACAAACCGCCGAGGCTTGCGCCAAAGCCGCATCGATATCATCCGTCTGGTACAAAGTTTGCCATTCCAGCTGGTTTCCGATGGCAATATCGACATTCCCCGCGATCAAACGCTTAAAATCGGCCCGATGACGCTCGGCGCAGAACGGGTCAGAGATGGTGATAGCAGCACGCCCACCCGCAGCTTTGATCTTCGCGGCAGCTTCCGTAAAGGCGGTTTTGCCTTCGTCCTTGTCGAACAGATACCCTTCCAGAAACAAAATATCGCTGCCTGCAAAAACATCCGGCACATCCGCCGATGAAATATCCGCGCCTGCGCCCAGATAGGTGTTCATCGACCGCTCGCCATCCGGCGACACAAAGATCATCGAGCGCGATGTCGGCAGTTTCACATCCAGTGGCGGCAACGGAAAGGCCGTGCCAGCGTCGGTCAAGGACTGTGCATAGAACCGCCCCAGCGCGTCATCCTTTACCTTACCGATAAAAGCCGTCTTTAGCCCCAAAGCGCCAATTCCTGCAATGGTGTTGCCGACGCTGCCACCCGGGGCTTCAACGCGGTCGCGCATGGCGGCGTACAGCAATTCTGCGCGCTCGCGGTCCACCAGCTGCATGATGCCTTTTTCGATCCCCATCTGGTCCAGAAACATATCCGTCGCAGATGAAATCACGTCGACCATCGCATTGCCGATACCGATTACATTGTAAGTCATAGTGTTTTTTCCTCATATGGGCACAGATCGGCAATCGGACAGATGCCGCATTTGGGATTGCGCGCGGTGCAGATATAGCGGCCATGCAAAATAAGCCAGTGATGGGCGTGGTGTTGAAATTCGGCCGGAACATGGTCTTCAATCGCGCGCTCTACAACATCGACATCCTTGCCGGGGCAAATACCGGTGCGGTTGCCGATGCGGAAAATATGAGTGTCCACTGCCTGCGCGGGCTGTTTGAACCACATGTTCAGCACGACATTGGCAGTTTTGCGGCCAACGCCGGGCAAAGATTGCAAGGCCGCACGCGAGGACGGAACTTCGCCGCTATAGTCCTCGACCAAAATCCGGGAAAGCTTGATGACATTCTTGGCCTTGTTGCGAAACAGACCAATCGTTTTGATCGCCTCGGTCAACGCGGCCTCACCAAGGTCCAGCATCTTTTGCGGGCTGCCGACCGTCGCAAACAGGGGCCGTGTGGCGCGGTTCACACCGACATCCGTAGATTGCGCCGAAAGGGCAACGGCCACCAGCAATGTATAGGCATTGGTGTGGAAAAGCTCGCCCTGCGGTTCCGGCTCTGACGCCTGAAACCGCTCAAAGATCGCGCGCATCTGATGATAGTTTAGCTGCTTTACCATTGCGGTTCTATGGCCCAGCCAAAGGCTTCGGGCAAGGCAAGCAAACGCAATTTCCGCAATTTTCGGGTCGATTGCGGCAGCCTTGCCGCCTATCGTGCAAACAACCGGAGGATATGATGACCCAAGATCCGCAATCTGCCTATCACTACGGCGTTATTGCCCGCGCCCTGACGTTGATTGACGCGGGCGGGCCAAGCCTGTCGCTCGAGGCATTGGCGTCTCAAATGGGCATGAGCCCCGCACATTTTCAGCGCCTTTTTTCGCAATGGGTGGGGGTGTCCCCCAAACGCTATCAGCAATATCTGACGTTGGATCATGCTCGACGGTTGCTGGCAGAGCGTTTCACCGTTCTGGAAACCTCGCTTTCGACAGGGCTTTCGGGCGGCGGGCGCTTGCATGACCTGTTTGTCCGGTGGGAGGCGATGAGCCCCGGTGATTACGCCCTTGGCGGGGCCGGGCTGACCGTTTCCTGGGGATGGTTCGAAAGCCCCTTTGGCCTCGCCTTGGTTATGGGCACCCCAAAAGGCATCTGCGGCATCGGTTTTGCCGCCGAAACCGGCGAGGCTGCGGCGATGGCAGACCTGACCTCACGCTGGCCACAGGCCCAATTTGTCGAAGATCCAATGCTGCTGCGGCCTTGGGTAGTGTCTGCCTTTGGTGCAGCTTCCAATGCCTTGCCGAAAACCCCAATCCATATGATCGGCGCGCCGTTTCAGATTAAGGTCTGGGAGGCGTTACTGCGCATCCCTTCGGGCCATGTCACAACATATTCCGAGATTGCCAGCGCCATTGGAAGCCCGCGCGCCGTGCGCGCCGTAGGCACCGCGGTCGGGCGAAACCCGGTGAGCTGGTTGATCCCCTGCCACCGGGCCATGCGCAAATCGGGTGGGCTTGGCGGCTATCACTGGGGCTTGCCCGTCAAGCGCGCCTTGCTTGCCTGGGAGGCCGCGCGCGCCGATGTCGCATGATTCCGCCGATCACGGCCACAAGCCAATTTCCGCCGATTGCGTTGCCCTAGGCTATTGGCAAGCATAAGTTGGTGTATATCTACCGTCAGGCTCCGAAAGTGAGCGTTATATATATGAGGCTAAAATGACATTGAGAACACCAGTTCTAATTCTGACTCTGGGTGCCATGGCAATCGCGGGCTGTGTGCCTGTCACCGAAGACAACCGCCGCACCCAAACCGGCGCGGTAACCGGCGCGCTGATTGGCGGCGCAATTGGGGCGACACGGCGCGGCGACAATAAAGTGGCGGAAACGGTGATTGGTGCCGGTCTTGGTGCGTTGATCGGTGGGGCCATCGGCTCGTCATTGGACAAGCAGGCAGCTGAATTGCGCAACTCGATCGGCAATGACCGTGTCAGCATTACCAATACCGGGTCCGAACTGATCGTGAACCTGCCGCAAGACATCTTGTTTGCCTCGGACAGTGCCACCCTGCGCGGTGATCTGACGCAAGATCTGCAAGCGGTTGCGCGCAGCCTGTTGAACTACCCCGACACCACGGTTCAGGTTGTTGGTCATACCGATAACACAGGCAGCGCCAGCTATAACCAAGACCTGTCGCAGCGCCGTGCCTTCTCGGTCTCGGATGTGTTGCGCAACAATGGTGTACCCGGTGGCCGCATCGTCGCCTTTGGCCGTGGCGAGGATCAACCGATCGCCTCTAACCTGTCCGAAGCTGGCCGTTCGCAGAACCGCCGCGTCGAAATCATCATCCGCCCGAACTAAGTTACGGCGCTTACGGGACACAAAGGGCAGGGTAACACCTGCCCTTTTGCATTTCAGCATTGAGACTTTGGTGGACTGGTCATAGAATTTGACCAGTGGAAACCGAGGAACATCATGCCGTTTGAAAAGGTTCTTTCCGAAAAACTCTCTACCGCCGTGGTGCGGCAGATCGAGCAATTGATCCTGCGTGGCATATTGCGCCCAGGCGAACGCCTGCCGTCCGAGCGCGAGCTGTCGGAACGGATGAGCGTTTCACGGCCGTCTTTGCGCGATGCGGTAGCCGATTTGCAGAGCCGGGGCTTGCTGGAAAGTCGCCCCGGGGCCGGTATTTTTGTGGCCGAGGTTCTGGGGTCCGCCTTTTCCGAAGCGCTGATCGCACTTTTCGCAAGCCATGATGAAGCCGTGTTTGACTACCTTGCCTTTCGCCGCGATATGGAAGGGCTGGCCGCCGAACGTGCGGCGCGCATGGGGTCGGATACCGACCTTAAAGTCGTCGCCACCATTTTTCAAAAGATGGAGGCCGCCCATTTAAAGCGCGACTCAAGCGACGAGGCTGCACTGGATGCGGCCTTCCACATGGCGATCATTGAGGCCAGCCATAACGTCATCATGCTGCATATGATGCGGTCGATGTATGACCTGTTGAAACAGGGCGTCTTTTACAATCGTCAGATGATGTTCAAAAACAAAGCCACCCGAAGCATGATATTGGATCAGCACCGCGCCATTAACGAGGCCCTGCAAAAGCGTGACCCCGCCGCCACCCGGGCTGCAGTCAACACGCATCTTGACTATGTTGAGGCCTCGCTGAACGATCAGTTGAAGGCAGACCGAAACGAAGCGGTCGCGCGCCAGCGGTACGAGCATGAAATCTCGCGCTGACTGACATCAGAACATGAAAAAGCCCGGCACAAAGGCCGGGCTTTTTCAAATCACTTCAAGCAATCAATGCAGCTTTGCATCAACCTGCTTGAT
>JBLIGH010000135.1:0-8130 GCA_047636855.1 Pseudorhodobacter sp. | reverse complement strand
GCTTGGCCGCCAGCATGCCGCCACTTGGTTCGCCGCGCGCCAAGCGGGCACCCCCTTGGCAATTGGGACGGCGACCCCCCCGATGCAACCGGCGCGCCCGTCAAAGCCCGAACTTTTGAACCCAAGGGATATGCCGCGCCGCAGGCCAGCCACCGAAACCGGTCGATTGGCGCTTTTGCACGCCGTGGCTCATATCGAACTGAATGCGGTGGATCTGCATTGGGACATTATCGCGCGCTTTGCAGATCACCCGATGCCGATGGGATTCTACGATGATTGGGTAAAGGCCGCCGATGACGAAGCCAAGCACTTCAATCTGATGTGTGATTGCCTGGAATCATCTGGCAGTCATTACGGCGCTTTGCCCGCTCATGTCGGCATGTGGCGCGCAGCAGAAGACACCGCGACAGACTTCATGGGGCGCCTTGCCGTGGTGCCCATGGTGCTAGAGGCGCGCGGTCTGGATGTCACCCCCGGCATGATCGCCGTATTCGAAAAGGCAGGCAATGCACAGGCCGTAGACGCCCTGAACATCATCTATGCCGAAGAGGTGGCGCATGTCGCTTACGGCTCGAAATGGTTCAACTGGCTGTGCGGGCGCGATGCTTTGGACCCCAAAGAAGAGTTCCACCATCTGGTGCGTCGCTATTTCCACGGCCTGCTACGCCCACCTTTTAATGAAGAAAAACGCGCCGAGGCAGGGATTCCGCCAGATTTCTATTGGCCCCTGACCGAAGCCGAAACATCTAAAGATCAGAGCGCCGCCACCTGAATATCGGCGGGTTTTTGCCTGTTTCAGCACTGTTTAGGCTGAAATTTTCCTGCAGTGGGTCAAATTTGTTGCGCCACAAGCGCTTGCTGTCTATTGCTCAAATAGGGATAGGGGCCGACGCTGATTGTGCTTTCCGATGCCGCAGAACAATAAGACCGGAAACATAACAAAGTGTTAAAACGACTTTCTTATCGGATCAACACTGCTGTCGGGCGGTTTTTACCTGAACAGCGGCTCTTTTTGAAGTCTGACACCGAGACACGCTTCATCCGTCTGCATCCAATGACGCAGGCCGTTGCGCTAACGGGCAGCTCTTTGCTTTTGGGCTGGACCATCCTTGCGACGTCGATCTTGCTGTTGGATTCAATCTCTGCAGGCTCTGGCCGCGATCAGGCGCAGCGCCAAGAAGCGCTGTACGAATCGCGACTGAATGCTTTGTCCGCAGACCGCGATCTGCGCGCAGATGAAGCGGCCCGGGCGCAGGAGCGGTTCAACCTTGCGTTGACCCAAGTCAGCTTGATGCAAAACCGCCTGCTCGCCTCTGAAGACGGCCGTCGCGAGATGGAAACAGGCGTCGAGGTGATCCAAGACACGTTGCGGCGTACAATCAAAGAACGAGATGAGGCCCGAAGCGAACACGAGGCCTTGCAGGTCGCTTTGCGCAAAGAAACCGGCTCTGTGCGCACTGATGAAGGTCGTGCGCGTGACGCGATGGCCACGGTTGAAATTCTATCCGGCGCGCTTTCCGGGACCGTCGAGCAGCGCGACACGATGGCCATGACCGCCATCGCGGCACAGAACCAAACCGATGAAATCGCAGCCGAAAAGCGCGCGCTGGAAAGCAAAAACAACGTCATTTTCGCGAAATTGGAAGAAGCGGTGACCATCTCCATGGAACCGCTGGACAAGATGTTTCGCGCGGCAGGAATGTCGCCTGACGATATGCTGAAATCAGTTCGGCGTGGTTATAGTGGTCAGGGCGGGGCTTTGACGCCAATCTCTTTGTCCACCAAAGGCGAAAAGCTCAGCAATGATGAAATTCGGGCCAATGCGATTTTGCAAGGGCTGGACCAGATGAACCTTTACCGGTTGGCAGCGGCGAAATCGCCTTTCGCAAGCCCCATAAAATCTGCCTTCCGCTTCACCTCGGGGTTTGGCTATCGCCGGGATCCAAAAGGCGCTGGGACGCGGATGCATAATGGGACGGACTTTGCCGCTGGCACTGGGACCCCAATTTATGCCACGGCTGACGGGGTCGTGACCTATGCCAGCTGGAATTCTGGTTTTGGCCGTCATGTGAAAGTCCGGCACGAGTTTGGAATCGAAACCACTTATTCCCATATGTCGGCGATCGATGTCAAAGTTGGACAAAGGGTCTCGCGCGGGTCTAAAATTGGTGGTATGGGCAGTTCAGGCCGATCTACCGGCACTCACCTTCACTACGAGGTTCATATCGGGGGCAAGCCAGTCAATCCGATGACCTTTATTAAGGCAGCCAGAGATGTTTTCTAAAAGCAAGATCAACGAACCCAGTCCAAAAGCCGATGCAGATAAAACCCGCCCACCGGAATACGGTTCGGCAAAACCGTCGATGGAATTTACCCCCTCGTCGCCCAAAGCCAAGCCTGCGGCTTCTGTGTTGTCTTCTGATCTGACGATCACAGGCAACCTGCGCACGACCGGCGATATTCAGGTCGAAGGCACTGTCGAGGGCGATATCCGGGCGCATTTGCTGACTGTTGGCGAAAGTGCAACGATCCGGGGTGAAATTGTCGCCGATGACATCGTGGTCAATGGCCGCGTAATCGGCCGGGTACGGGGCTTGAAGGTCCGTCTGACCTCGACCGCACGTGTCGAAGGTGACATCATTCACAAGACCATCGCCATCGAAAGCGGTGCGCATTTTGAAGGCTCTGTGCAGCGTCAGGATGACCCGCTTGCGACCGGTCGCACGCAGGCGACACCACCTGCCTCTGCCCCGTTGCCAACATTTGCCTCGTCGCAAAGACCTGCAGCTGAAAAGCCTGACGCTGACAAACCCTGATCTTACAAGGATCAGCACGCATTTTTTAGGGCGCTCCAATCGGGCGCCCTTTGCTTTTGTGAGGCGCCGCAGATCTGCCCTGCGCCCGTGATAGCGCGACGCCCGCTTTACGCCACGGGGCGGACGCGGGCCTTGGCTGATAACCTTGCACACCCGCTTGGGGCATCGACACAATCGTAGGTTTAGGTGACTTGCGCAGGGGGAAGGTCGCCCTACCCCTCGGCATTGGCCTCGGCGCGGGATTTGCCTGCAACATCCATTGCAAGCGTCGCGGCCATAAACTTATCCAGATCGCCATCAAGCACGCCTTGCGTGTCCGACGTCTCGACGTTCGTGCGCAGATCTTTCACCATCTGGTAGGGCTGCAAAACATAAGAGCGGATCTGGTTGCCCCAGCCTGCATCCCCTTTGTTTTCATGCGCCGCGTTGATGGCCGCATTTCGCTTGTCCAATTCCATCTGATAGAGCCGCGATTTCAACGCGTTCATCGCGATTTCGCGGTTTTGGTGCTGCGATTTCATCGAGGACGTAACGACGATATTCGTCGGAATATGGGTGATCCGTACCGCCGAATCCGTGGTGTTCACGTGCTGGCCACCGGCACCGGACGAACGATAAGTATCGATCCGAATGTCATTGGGCGAAATTTCAATATCGATGTTATCATCGACCACCGGATAGACCCAAACCGACGAAAACGATGTATGCCGCCGCGCCGCACTGTCATAGGGCGAGATCCGCACCAAACGATGCACGCCGCTTTCCGATTTCAACCAGCCATAGGCATTCTTGCCCGTGATCTTGTAAGCCGCCGATTTGATGCCCGCCTCTTCGCCGTCGGACATCGATTGCAGCTCGACCTTATAGCCCTTTTTCTCGGCCCAACGCACATACATCCGCGCCAGCATCGAGGCCCAGTCGCAGCTTTCCGTACCACCAGCCCCGGCATTAACCTCGAGGAAGGTGTCGTTGCTATCAGCCTCGCCGTCCAGCAGCGCTTCCAGCTCTTTGGTGCGGGCCAGTTCCATCAAGTCGCGCAGCGAATCTTCGGCCTCTGTGATGATCTCGGCGTCGCCCTCGGCTTCGCCCAATTCGATCAGTTCGACATTGTCGTTCATCCCGGTTTCAAGCAGCTGATAGGTGGAAAACTGATCCATTATCGCTTGGCGTTCGCGCATCAGTTTTTGCGCCTTGGTCGGGTCATTCCACAAATCGGGGTTTTCGATCATCGCATTGAATTCTTCCAACCGATGCGGGGCGGTTTCCAGATCCATACGCTGCCCCAAAAGCTTTAAGGTCTTGCGGATACGGTCCACATTGGTTTGAGTTTCGGCGCGCATCAGTGAATTCCTTGGACGTCTGGGAAATGTCAGGCGAAGTGTCTCAGCCCGTGGTCATAGCGGGTCGGGCCGCTGCGGGCAAGGGCAGGCGCGCGCCCAAGCGCCCTACCCTCGATATCTGTCGCAATCGCTAGTAAAGCCCACCGGAGCTTAAGGTTCCAAAATCCGCTTTCTTTGGAATGACTTTGGTCTTTCCGCTTGCGGTTGTCACTGACGACACCTCGGATACATCGCTTTCGCCGTACCCAAAAAGCGGTAGGTTTGACCCCATCCCAAAACCACCATCAACAAAGAAACCAATGCTTCTGATCGGATCTTCGCCGTCGCGGAAATACTCGGCAACCACATTTGGACCGGTCGCGCCATCAGGCAAAATCGAGCCGGTGAACCGGTCGATGTTTTTGAAGAACCCGCCCGGGGGCACGCGGAACTCGCCACCGCCAAATTTCTTGATCGCTTCGGTCATGAAATCTTGGAAGACCGGTCCGCAAGTGCCACCGCCGTAAGCAGACCCCATACTGCGCGGATTGTCATAACCGATATAGCAGCCCGCCACGATATTAGAGGAAAAGCCAACGAACCAAACATCCTTGGCATCATTTGTCGTCCCGGTTTTGCCTGCGATTGGCACCGGAAGATTGATCCCGCGGGCCGTGCCACGCTCGACCACGCCCTGCATCATCGAGGTCAACTGATAGGCGGTGATCGCATTCATCACACGCTCGCGGTTGGAGGTGATATTGGGCAACACCGTCGCATCAAGGCTGGCCAAGCGGCAATCATCGCAGATGCGCTGATCATGGCGGTAGACGGTGCGGCCCCGTCGGTCTTGCACACGGTCAACCAATGTCGGCTCCACACGCTCGCCGCCATTGGCAAACATCGCATAGGCCGCAACCATCTTGAACAAGGTGGTTTCCTCCGAGCCAAGTGCGTTGGCCAAAAACTGCCCCATCTTGTCATAGACGCCGAAACGTTCGGCATAGCCTGCAACAACATCCATGCCGATTTCTTGGGCAATTCGAACGGTCATCAGGTTACGCGATTGCTCGATCCCGGTGCGCACCGGCGTCGGGCCGTAGAACTTGTTCGACGAGTTGCGCGGCCGCCACAGCCCTTGTGGCGTGTCAATCTCGATCGGGGCGTCGATAACGACGGTTGCAGGGGTAAAGCCACTGTCCAATGCCGCTGCATAAACGAAGGGTTTGAAGCTGGAACCGGGCTGGCGCTGCGCTTGCGTGGCGCGGTTAAACACCGAATCTTGGTATGAAAATCCGCCCTGCATTGCCAGAACCCGGCCGGTGTTGACGTCCATCGCCATAAAGCCGCCCTGCACTTCCGGCACCTGCCGCAAAGTCCAGCGGATGAAGCTGCCATCCTTGTCGCTGGTCATTTGGCGCACCAGCACCACATCGCCCACCGATACCAAATCCGAGGCAACTTTCGCCCTGCTGCCCAAGCGCCCATCGGCTTGGCGCTTACGGGCCCAAGTGACATCTTCCGGCGGGATAAAGTGGCCGTCTTCATCATCGGCAACGCCTTCAATGCCGATCCGGGCGGATTTCTCGCCCAGCAGCAAAACAACGGCCGGATACCAGCCCGCAACATCACGTGGCGCTTCGACCTCGGCAAGGGCTGCACGCCAGCTTTCCTCGGTCGCCAATAAGTCCGGCGCGATCACTTTGCGCGTCCCGCGCCAAATGCCCTGCCCCCGGTCAAACCGTTCCAAACCGTCTTGCAACGCTTTCGCAGCAACGCTTTGCAATTCTGGATCGACCGTTGCCCGGATCGTCAGGCCGCCTTCAAAGAATTCCTTTTCGCCGAACGTCCCCGAAAGCTGGCGGCGAATTTCGTCGGTGAAATAATCGCGCGCAGGCAAAGCATCGCGAAAAGCCGGGTAATCGCCGTTTTGCACGGTTTTCAACGGCAGTGCTTTTTCGAGCGTGTAGGTTGCTTCCTCGATATATCCGTTCTGCAACATTTCACGCAGCACATAGTTGCGCCGTTCCATGGCCCGGCCATAATCGCGCACGGGATGCAGGCCCTTGCCGGGGGATTTCGGCAAAGCTGCCAGATACGCCGCCTCTCCTGGCGACAGTTCGGATAGGATCTTGTTAAAATAGCTTTGCGCCGCTGCGGCGACACCAAAGCTGCGCTGCCCCAAATCGATCTCGTTGAGGTACAGCTCCAGGATTTTTTCCTTGCTTAACGTCTCTTCGATCCGGGTCGCCAGAATGATTTCCTTGATCTTACGCTCGGCTTTGCGCTCGCCGCCCAACAGGAAGTTCTTCATCACCTGCTGGGTGATGGTCGAGGCCCCGCGCACATTATCGCCGCGTGACCGCACCGCCTCGATCGCTGCTGCCGCGATACCGCGCGCATCATAGCCATGGTGCGTGTAAAAGTTTTTATCCTCGGCGCTGATGAACGCCTGCTTCACCATATCGGGGATTTCCTCGCTGGCAGCGAAGATACGGCGTTCTTTGGCAAACTCATCGACCAGCCGCCCTTCGCCCGAATAGATCCGGCTAATGGTTGGCGGCGTGTATTGCGCAAGGCTTTCATGGCTTGGTAAGTCGCGGCTATACATGTAGAAAATAGCACCAATCGACAGGGCAGCAAACAAAGCGCCCAAAGTGATCATGGTGAAGATCCCACCCAGAAAAGAGCCTACAAACCGTATCAATGCCAAACCCTCATATTAAGTTGACGTCTTATACCGCATATTAAGCACCGCCAAAAGCATTGGCTTACACAATGACGTCATTTCGCCGATTGGTTTTGCGCATCTGTCACGGTCGTTGCAACCCTTTGAGCGCCGCATCCTCGGCGCTCCAGGATTTCAGCGCGGCCATAAGCGCCCGCCCCATCTGGCCGCGCCATTCTGGGTCCGTCAGACGGGCGCGGTCGCGCGGCGAGGATAGAAAGCCAAGCTCGATCAGCACCGAGGGGATATCTGGCGATTTCAACACCGAAAAGCCGCCGGTTTGCAAAGGGTGGCGGTGCATATTCAACCCTTCCGCCTTCATCGCGTCTTTCAATGCCTTGGCAAGCCGATCCACCCGAGGCTCGGTCTCGACCCGCGCCATATCCATCAGAACTTTGGCCACCAGATCATCTTGTTCGGTCAAATCAATCCCAGCCAGCAGATCAGCCCTGTCGTGACGTTCGGCCAAGGCCTTTGCCGCCAAATCGCTGGCCTCATCTGACAAGGTGTAGATTGTGGCCCCCGAGGCCTCGCCCTCGGCCAAAGCATCGGCATGCAAAGAGATCAGCGCATGCGCGCCAGTTGCACGCGCAATCGAGATCCGGGTTTCAAGCGGTACAAACACATCCTCTTCCCGCGTCAAGACAACCACGAAATCTCCGTCGCGCAGCAACATTTCCTTCAGTTCACGCGCGAAACTCAGCATCAAATCGGATTCCCTCAGCCCCTCGCGTTCGGCACCGGGATCAAGCCCGCCATGACCGGGGTCCAAAACAACAACCAAACGCCCGTCCACTGACTGCGCCACGCGAGGCAAATCCGCAGGTTTCGGCAAGGCCCAACCCGCCGGGTCCGGCAGGCTTGCCCGCGCGGTAAAATTGGCATCCGAACTGGGGTCCAACCGCAGCTCGACCCGCGCACCGCCTTGCTCCGTGACCATTTCGGCGCGCGTCACGGCAAATGGCCCCGAAAGCTCCAACACCAATCGCGACCAACCGGGCCGCAACACGCCCGCGCGCAGGTCCAAAACCCGGTCAGCCTTTTGCGTCATCTGATCGATCCCGGTCCAATCGACCTCGCGCATATCCAAGATAAGGCGCGGTGGATCGGCCAAGACCCGAACCCGCCACGGCACGGGCTGAGATACGGCCAAAACAACCATGACGCCCGAGCCTGCATCGCGCAAAGACGAGGATATGGGGTCAAAACGGGCCAAGGCCGACAGCTCTTGTCCCAGTGCCGCAGCCACACTCAGCCAGAGCCCAAA
>JBLIGH010000134.1:0-8148 GCA_047636855.1 Pseudorhodobacter sp. | reverse complement strand
CCACAGGCTTTCCACGCTACAACGCAGCGGCGCCAAAGGCGTGCCGTTCTTTTTTGTGCGGGTGGATCAAGCGGGCACCATCACCAAGCGCCATTCGGCCACCCGGTTCCAATTTGCCCGGTTTGGCGGTGCCTGCCCGCTGTGGAATGTTCACCAAGCCTTTGAAACACCGGGGCGTTTTTTGCGTCAATTGGCCGAAACCCCTGACGGTGTGCGTTACTTCTGCCTTGCGCGTGATGTATCCAAACCCGGCGGGTCATACGGGGCACCGGTGCGTCGCTATGCCATCGGTTTGGGATGTGAGGTCGGATATGCCGATCAGATTGTCTATGCGGACGGTCTGGATCTGCGCGGAAAATTTGAGCCCATCGGTATTTCTTGCCGGATTTGCGACCGACCCGATTGCCATCAGCGATCCGTACCACCTTTGGAAAGCCGTCTGCGCATCGACCCCAACAAGCGCGGCACCCTGCCTTATGGGATCGACAGCTTGGGTGGGATCGACCGTTTCGGCGCAGGCGATTAACCCGCCTGCAAGATCGACCAAATCGCATCCTTCAGCTGCACCCTTTGCAGACGCAGCTCGGTTTCGCGGGCCTCGGCAACAGGTTCGACCAGCGTTTCAGCACGGTGCACCGCGCGATTGACGCTGTGATATGTGTCAAAAAGTTTGGCGAAATGCGCATCGTTTTGCTTAAGCTGATGCATCTTTTCAACCGCATCGGGAAACTCTTCGGCCAATTCATGTGGGGTGTGCGACATTTCTTTTCCTCTCACTTCCGTTTGGGAAAATCATAGCGGCACACGTCTGGTAACGCTTTGATCTGCATCAAGTAAAGCGTTCACAATTATACATGCCAAGACGCAGAAACAAAAAATCCCCGCCACTGAAAGAGGCGAGGATGATTATTGCTGTTCGATTGCTTCAAACTGTTACTGGTCCAAGAAGCTCCGCAATTTGCGGCTCCGCGAAGGATGTTTCAGTTTGCGCAGCGCTTTCGCTTCGATCTGGCGGATACGTTCGCGGGTTACCGAGAACTGCTGACCGACCTCTTCCAACGTGTGGTCAGTGTTCATACCGATGCCAAAGCGCATCCGCAAAACGCGTTCCTCGCGCGGCGTCAGCGAGGCCAGAACCCGTGTCGTGGTTTCCTTCAGATTTTCCTGAATGGCACTGTCCAACGGCAGCACTGCGTTCTTGTCTTCGATGAAGTCACCAAGCTGGCTGTCTTCCTCGTCGCCAATCGGGGTCTCCAAGGAAATCGGTTCTTTGGCGATTTTCATCACCTTGCGAACTTTTTCCAGCGGCATTTGCAGCTTTTCGGCCAGCTCTTCTGGTGTCGGCTCGCGGCCGATTTCGTGCAGCATCTGGCGACCGGTACGGACCAGTTTGTTGATCGTCTCGATCATATGCACCGGAATACGGATCGTGCGGGCCTGATCCGCGATTGAACGCGTAATCGCCTGACGGATCCACCATGTTGCATAGGTGCTAAACTTATAGCCGCGACGGTATTCGAACTTGTCCACGGCCTTCATCAGGCCGATATTGCCTTCCTGAATAAGGTCAAGGAATTGCAAACCGCGGTTCGTGTACTTTTTGGCAATCGAGATAACCAAACGAAGGTTTGCTTCGACCATTTCTTTTTTGGCCTGGCGCGCTTCTTTTTCGCCCTTTTGCACTTGGTTTACGATGCGGCGGAATTCGGAAATATCGACGCCGACATATTGCCCGACCTGCGCCATCTCATCACGCAGCTCGTCAACTTTAGGTCGGGATTTCTCCATCAGCGCTTGCCAGCCGCGACCGTCCTTGGCTGCCATGCGATCAGCCCAAGAAGGGTCCAGCTCGTAGCCTTGGTATTCGTCGATAAATTCACGACGGTTGATGCGCGCCTGATCCGCCAGTTTCACCATGCCCGAATTGATCGCCATGATCCGGCGGTTGATGCCGTAAAGCTGGTCAATCAACGCTTCGATACGGTTGTTATGCAGGTGCAATTCATTCACCAGAAGCACAATCTGCGAGCGCAGTTTTTGATAGGCGTCTTCTTCTTTCGACGAGAACAGATCCGCTTTGTTCATCGTTGCCGACATCCGCAGCGTCTGCATTTCCGCCAGCATTTCATAGTCATGCGCAATGACTTCCAGCGTCTCCAACACGCGCGGCTTCAGCGCCGCTTCCATCGCAGCAAGCGACATGTTGGTGTCTTCGTCGTCATCATCATCATCATCATTTCGCGACAACGGATTGCCATCGGCGTCAAGCTCTGGCCCGCTATCACCGCGCTTATTCGCAACTGTCGCTGTGACATCTACGGCATTCAGCCCTTCGCCGACGGCTTCATCATCGCCCTCGCCGTCAAGATTGTTGCCGAATGTCGCTTCGAGGTCGATAACGTCGCGCAACAGGATATCTTCGCTTAGAAGTTCGTCGCGCCAAATGGTGATCGCCTGAAAGGTCAGCGGGCTTTCGCAAAGCCCTGCGATCATCGTATTGCGGCCAGCTTCAATCCGCTTGGCAATCGCGATTTCGCCCTCACGGCTCAGCAATTCAACCGAACCCATTTCGCGCAGATACATCCGCACAGGGTCGTCGGTACGGTCAAGCGCTTCGGCCCCGGCCCCGGCGAGCGCAACCTCACGCGAGTCCGTATTGGTCGTGACGAGTTCGCCGGCTGAACCGGACTCCTCCATCTCTTCTTCTTCCGTGACCTGAATGCCCATTTCGGACAGCATCGACATCACGTCTTCGATTTGATCGGACGAGACCTGCTCAGGTGGCAGAACCGCGTTGAGCTGATCGTAGGTGATGTAGCCGCGCTCGCGCGCATCAGCGATCATTTTCTTGATGGCAGCCTGGCTCATATCGAGCGAGGAATCGGTTTCCTGATCGTCGGTTTTGCCGTCGTCGGTGTCTTTGGCAGCCATGGATGCTCCTCAGCGGTGGTCTGATCGTGAATTTGGGTCGAATCACTCTGTCGAGTCATCGAATCATTAGCGCGAATCACGGGAGTGGAAAGGGCGTGAGGCCCATTCTTCCCAGATTTGCCCGTTTAGCAGACTTTTTGGGCGGGTTAAAAGGGCTGGCAAAGGTTTTAAGCAACAGTCAGGGAAGATGCATCACGTTTTCGAACGTCCATTGCGACCGAAGTCGATTCGTTCCCATAGGTTTCGCGCCTCTTCCAATTCTTCAGGATCCATTTCGACCCCATTCTCTGCGACAAACCCTTCGCCCTTTACCGCTTCTGGCCCTTTGTCGGCGCTGAAGCGGGCTTCATTGGCCTGTGTCAGCCGCCAAGTTACGCCCTCATCCGCAAGCCCCGTCATGTCTTCTGCCGCATCTTCAATCTCGCGCCGCCGCCCGCGTTCCGAGCGCAATTTGCCCAGCATGTCGGCAACGCAGATCTTTGCATATTCGGCATCATCTGCTTTTTGAACTGGTGGTGCAGTGGTGACATGGTTTTGACTAAGAAGTGTTTCAAGCACCGCGCGGTGCGATTGTTCAATTTTAATACGCAAATGTTCGGAGTTGGTTTCCGCGCTGTGCAAAAGCAGCGCATCGCGCAGCGTTTCATCGGCCCTGTCAGAAAACTCCATCCGCTCGAGTGCGGATTCGAAGAAAGAGATCAGGCTGGGATGGGTCAGCAGGCTGGCAAGAATGACCTGCTCTAACTTACGCTCTACCACAAGACCCGTCGCAAGGGCCGAGGATTTTGTCGAGGCCGTGGCAGGCTGCGGCGGCGGTTGCCAGCCTTTGCCACCACCGCGTGCGTTTGGAACCCATTCCTTGCGCGCATTGGGTTTACGGTTGGACTGCCCGAACAAGGCCCAGCGCAACTGCTTGATTTCCTCACCATAATGACCCCGGATCGAGGCATCTTTGATCCGCATCAGGGCGGCACGCAGTGTTTTGTCCAACGCCGCTTTGCGTTCGGGGCTGTCAAAACTGCGGCCTTCCGTTTCACGCTGCCAAAGCAGATTAACCATAGGCTGCGCGGCATCCAGAACCGCCTGCATCGCGGAAGCGCCTTTGGCTTTGAGCAGGTCATCAGGGTCAAGCCCCGGCGGCAAGACCGCAAAGCGCAAGCCCTGCCCCGCCTCGAGCAACGGCAAAGCCAGATCGATCACGCGCAGCGCCGCGCGCAACCCCGCCGCATCGCCGTCCAAAGCAATGATCGGTTCATAATGCACACGCCACATCAACCGCAATTGGTCTTCTGTCACCGCCGTGCCCAATGGGGCAACTGTGGCCTTAAATCCGGCCTCTGACAGCGCGATCACATCCATATAGCCTTCGGCCACAACCAGCGTCGAGCCTTTGCCAGAGGCTTCGCGCGCTGGCCCAAGGTTGAACAAATTGCGGCCCTTGTCGAACAGATCTGTTTCAGGGCCGTTCAGGTATTTTGCCCGCGCATTGGGGTCAAGGCTGCGACCCCCTAGGCTGATCGCGCGGCCCCGACCGTCGCGAATCGGGAAAATGATCCGCCCGCGAAACCGGTCATAGGGGGCTGCACCATCATCGGGCTTGGCGCAAACGCCTGCATCCACGATCAGATCGGGAGCGATGCCTTTGCCGCTCAACGCCTGAAACAGACCTTGACGTGCATCGGGCGCCCAGCCAATTTCCCAACGGTCTTGCGCCTCTAGCGTTAGGCCGCGACGGGTCAGATACTCGCGTGCCGGTGCAGCACCTGCGGTTTTCAGTTGCAGACGGAAATATTTCACCGCCTCTTCCATCACTTGCGCCAATTGGCTGTTTCGGTCGGCCTTTTGGGCGGCTTGGGGGTCACGTGCGGGCATGGTCACACCGGCATCACGCGCCAAAACCTCTACCGCCTCCATAAATCCCATGTTTTCGGTTTCGCGAATGAAACTCAACGCGTCCCCTTTGGCCTGACAGCCAAAACAGTAGTAAAACCCTTTGCGATCATCGACATGGAAGCTGGCCGATTTTTCCTGATGGAAGGGGCAAGGCGCCCACATGTCGCCCTTGCCCTGGTTGGATTTGCGCATATCCCAAACCACTTTGCGCCCAACAACGGACGAAAGGGAAACGCGGGTGCGCAACTCGTCAAGGAATCCGGGTGGCAGGCTCATCTGTCTTATATCAGGCCTTGCGCGGCCTGACGCAAGGCTTCGCTTTGGGGTGCGGTGCGAGCACTGCCTGCCCCCCTGACCTTAAGGCCAGCCTGCCCAAGGGTATTTGGACCGAAAAGAAGGGTAAAACCTAACCCAAAAGGCGGCGCGTCACATGGTGGAACAGGGCCGCGCCGATGGGGATCAGATCATCAGGGAAATCGTAATCGGGATTGTGCAAAGCGGGATGCGCCTCGCCCGCACCCAAAAAGACCATCGCACCTTTGGCACCGTGCAGGGCGCTGAAGCGACCGAAGTCTTCGGAGGCGCGTTCTGGCAAATTAGCCGCATCGAAGGGGATTTGAAGCGCATTCAGCGTGGCGGCCAAATGGGCAGTCGCTTGCGCGTCATTGAGGCAGGCGGTGAAGTTGTCGTGATGACTGATGGTCAGAATTAGATTCGAGGCCTCCGCGGCCTCTTGTGCCAGCTGCAAGGCTTCGGATTTCAACGCCTCCATCGGGGCATCCAGCATAGTGCGCAACGTCACCCAAAGCTCGCCGTAACCGGGTGCGATGCCGAAGGCTGGCTCGCCCAAAGTGGCGTGGGTCACAGTGGCCAAGCGGTACGCAGGCCCAAGCGCGCCCCCTGGCCCCAAAGCGCCCAACGCAGGGATCAAACCGGCCAAAGCCAAGCCGGGTGAGACCCCAAATTCAGGCTGGGCGGCATGGCTGGTCTTACCTTGCAGACCGATTTTCAGGCCGACAGAAGCACAATTCACCGGCCCTGCGGCCAACCAGCAATGACCAAGCTTTGCACCGGGCATATTGTGCAACGAGAATGCCCAATCGGGGTGCAGGCTTGCAAATTTTGCGTCCGCAATCACGGCGGCAGCGCCAGATCCGTCTTCCTCGGCCGGTTGAAACATCAAGATCACCCGGCCCGTTGCAGGGCGCTTTCGCGACAACATCCGGCCCAGCGCCAGCAAGATCACCATATGCCCGTCATGGCCGCACAGATGGCCTTTGCCATCCACTTCGGACCGGTGCTGCGCGTTTGAAATCTCTTGGATCGGCAGGGCGTCCAATTCACAGCGAAACAGCACGGTTTCGCCCGGCGCATCCCCGTCAAACACCGCAGCAATTCCGTGGCCACCCAGCCCGGTCACAATTTGGTCGGGCGCAAGCGGTGCTAGCGCTTCACAGATGCGGCGCGCGGTTTCAACCTCTTGGCCGGACACTTCGGGAAAGCGGTGCAAGTCACGGCGCAACAGCGTCAGTTCGGTGATATCGCTATTGGTCAGCACTGCAGGGTAGCCCGGGCGGCCATTGCCTTCATCGCTGTTGAAATCTCGTGCCAGCCGGTTTGCGCCATGGACCGGAAAATCATCAATTCAAACCCGTCGGCCTCGCGCATTATCACCGCCTGCATGTGATTGAGCGGCGCACGGGCCGCTTGCCCTGCCTGCATTGCACGCAAATCCAGCGGGATCAGGCGCATCAGACAATCCGCCGCGTCATCGCCTCGCAGCGAAAAACAGGCCCAGCCATCGCTTTGATCGCAAAGGGCTGCCAAGCCTTCCAGCCCCTCGGGGACGGGTCCGATCAAGAACGCTTGCCCTCGGCCCGTCCAGACGATGCGCGCAGCCCCATTGTGCAAAACGCGGTTGGGGTCCGGGAACCCCAAGCCCTTCAAGGCTTTCCCGACCTCTGCCTCTTGGCCCTGAAACGGCGCAATCGACGTGATGGTCGCGTACTCGACGCAGCGCAGGGTCAAGCCGCCGATGGTCAGCGTACCCGGCCCGGCCAGAGGCGCTTTGGCAATCAGATTAGCCACGAAGCTTCTCCCCCTCATTGTCGTAAAACACCGGATCACAAACCGTGCAATGCAGATCGATGCCGCGCAGATGATCCACCAAACGGATCACCTCGCCAATCCGCGCCCGCCCGTTTTTCAAAAGCCCAAGGCCAAGCCAGCCCTGCAAACTGGGCGAGTAGCAAACCGAAGTAACATAGCCTTGGTCATTGACGCGCAGCGGCGCATCCTCGGCCCGAAACAGATGCGCACCCGCCGTGATAGGCGCGTCATTGACCGGACGCAGGCCAACCATTTGGTCACGGTCCGCCCCAACCAGCCCAGGCCGCGCAGCTGCACCTTTGCCGATACAGTTTTTCTTGGACGAGATCATCTTGGCCATGCCGATATCAAAGGCCGTCACCCGGCCATGAATTTCGGCATGCGTAATGAAGCCCTTTTCGATCCGCAACACATTCAGCGCCTCCATGCCGTAGGCGCCACCGCCCAGCGTTTCGGCACGCGCCAAAAGATCACGGAACAACGCCTCGCCAAAGCGGGCAGGAACCGCGATCTCGTAGGCTTTTTCGCCCGAAAACGAGATGCGAAACAGCCGTGCCGTTGCATCGCCAATCGCAACGCTACCGCAGCCCATAAAGGGCAGATCAACTGGCGCGCCCAAATACCCCTCCAACAGGCTGTGCGCCATTGGCCCTGCCACGGAAAATTGCGCCCAATTCTCGGTCACCGAGATGGTTCGAACATCCCAGTCTGCGCAAAACGCCTGCTGCACAAAATCCAAATGACGCATCACCTGCCCCGCAGCGGCGGTCGTCGTTGTCATGACATAGTGATTTTCGCCCAACCGCGCCGTTGTGCCATCGTCTAGCACATGGCCATCGGCACGCAGCATCACCCCGTATCGGACCCGGTTATGCATTAATGTCGAGAACGTATTTATATAAACGAAATCAAGGAACTTCGCTGCATCCTTACCCTGAATATCGATTTTGCCAAGGGTCGAGACATCGCAAATCCCCACCGTGGTGCGCACCATAGTGACCTCTCGGTCGCAGGCCTCGCGCCATGTCGCCTCGCCCGGGCGGGGAAAATAGCTGGGGCGATACCAAAGACCCGCTTCGATCATCGGCGCACCTCGTTCCAAACTGGCGTGATGCGACGTCAGGTAGCGCTGAGGTGCAAACCCTTCGGCGCGCCCACCAGCCCCCATCGCCGCAATAGAGATCGGGCTGAACGGCGGGCGGTAAGTCGTGGTTC
>JBLIGH010000133.1:0-8167 GCA_047636855.1 Pseudorhodobacter sp. | reverse complement strand
AGAAGATGCGGCCGTTTTCCGCGCCAATGAAACCCTTGCGGATGGCGTGAAAAAGATGACGGCAATTGCCGCCAAGCTTGACGACATCAAAGTCACGGATCGTAGCCTCGTGTGGAACTCTGACCTGATGGAAACGTTGGAGCTGGCCAACCTGATGCCCAACGCTTTGGCGACGATCCACGGCGCGCATGCCCGGACCGAAAGCCGCGGTGCCCATGCCCACGAAGACTACCCAACCCGCGATGACGAAAAATGGCGTGTCCACAGCTTGGCTATGGTGGATGGCCCGAACGTTAAAATGAACTACCGCCCCGTGCATGTGAACCCGCTGACGACCGAAGCCGAAGGTGGCATCGCCTTGTCGCGTATTGCACCGGCTGAACGGAAGTTTTGATGCAAGCAGATCGCTCTGGCACCCCGGTTTCTCACCGATTGAGGCTGAAGGACGGGCAGGCGGTGGCTTTCGCCGCGCCAGAGCATCTGCAAAGATTGCCCTTCGCAGCAGTTTTGGCTGATACTTTGCAAGATCTTAAGGTTTGCGCCATCGACCCTGTCTGGTCCGGCCTGAACCAAAGGACACGTAAAGTACATTGCACAGCACAACTGCCAAAAGGAACCGGCACGTGATCAAATTTATTATGATTAGCAGCTTCGTTCTAACTGGCTGCTCTGCGGCACATGTCCGGGGGCGCCCGGCAGAGACGGTGCAAGAATGTCGCGCCGATTTTGTGACGGAAGCGAAAGCCGCGCGGGGCGGCGTTTTGGTCGGAGGCACATTAGGCCAAGCAATCACCAGCACCGTGATTTCAGCGGGTGCGACCACCGCTGCAAAGCGAGGGGCAAGAACGCGCTATGTCAATTGCTTAGCCAGATTGGGGCAAACGCCCGAAACAGCTGAGGCCTTGATACAAGCAAACGCCAGCACGCCTGTATCGCACCAGCGTGCGACCACCAGAAGTCCTGCCAGCAAGCGTTCGGTCACCGGAAACTCAGCCAATGGCAAGAATTGCTCGCTCGAACTGGTCGGTGGTACGGGCTATGCTTGCGTGGGGCGGCGGTAGATGCTGGCCTTTGTCAAATATGCTGCTGTTGTCGCAATGCTCGGCGCCTGCGCCTCGCCAAATATTTTGTCGAATGTGATGCGCGCTTCGGCAAAATCGGTGGTTTTACCCGTCGTTCAGCAGCGTCTGCCCGGCCCGCAAGCCGAAGCGGCGACAATTTGCGTCATCGACAATGCGACCGATTCCGAGATTATGAGCCTTGCGCGCGATGTCGGTGCCCGTGCTGGCACGACAACAGTGCTGACAATCACAACAATTCTGCAACGCCCTGCAACTGTGCAATGCGTGCTGCAAAGTGGCATCACAGGAGGCTTGATATGATGACCCGCCTTCTGGCCCTGCTGCCGGTGTTAGCAATCGCGGCTTGTGGCCCAATACCTGTGCAGCAAGCCGAACGGATATGCCTTGAACGCGCCCACGAAGCAGTGCAACCGCGTGGCCATATTGCTGTTGGCGGCGGCACCGGTGGTGCCAAAGCCAGCGTTGGGTTGACGATTTCATCAGACTTCTTGCTTGGTCGGGATCCGTCAGCGGTATTCGACCAATGCGTCCTACAAAGATCCGGCCAGGCCCCCAGCCAGCCGCTTTACTCTCGCACAGACTGGAAGGGATAATCCATGGTTCAGTTCACACTCCCCAAGAACTCCACGATCCGCACCGGCAAAACCTGGCCGAAACCGGAAGGCAAGACGATCCGCAAGTTCCAGATCTATCGCTGGTCGCCAGATGATGGGGAAAACCCGCGGGTCGATACCTATTTCATCGATATGGACAGCTGCGGCCCGATGGTGCTGGACGCGCTGATCAAGATCAAATCCGAGATTGACCCGACCTTGACCTTCCGCCGGTCCTGCCGCGAAGGCATCTGCGGCTCTTGCGCGATGAATATCGACGGGATCAACACGCTGGCCTGCATCTACGGTATGGACGAGATCAAGGGTGACGTAAAAATCTACCCGCTGCCACATATGGCCGTCGTCAAGGATTTGATCCCGGACCTTACGCATTTCTACGCCCAACACGCCTCGATCATGCCGTGGCTAGAGACGAAGACCAACACACCCGCGAAAGAATGGCGTCAGTCGATTGAAGACCGTGAAAAGCTGGACGGTCTTTATGAATGCGTGATGTGCGCGTGCTGTTCAACCTCGTGCCCAAGCTATTGGTGGAACTCTGACCGCTATCTTGGCCCGGCTGCATTGCTGCATGCGTATCGCTGGATCATCGACAGCCGCGATGAGGCGACGCCTGCGCGTCTGGACGATCTGGAAGACCCGTTCAAGCTTTACCGTTGTCACACCATCATGAACTGCGCCAAGGCCTGCCCCAAGGGCTTGAACCCGGCCAAGGCAATTGCTGAGATCAAGAAAAAGATGATCGAGCGGGTCGTTTAACAGCGCGCACTGCCATTCGATCTTGTCTGGCTGGTCGGTTATTCGACCTTAAGCCGCCTGTAACTATGGGTCTGCGCGCAATATTAGCGCGTGGGCCTATTTGACGGGGTGTCTGGTGCCGCGCCATTGCCTATGGCAGTTAACAGCCATGCCAGTGCTTCTCCTCCTGCTATCGGTCTTGATCTATCTATGGATCACGCGCCGTAATTCGACGCTGACCCGTGCCTGTCGCTGGCGTTTGGATCGGCGTGGCGGCGAGGGGCATTTTCGCTGCGCAAATTGCGGCGCTGAAATAGATATGCCCAATGGCCGCAGCCCCCGCGATTGCTTGCGGGGGCTGAAAAGGTAACGCGGTGATTACAGGCTCGTTTTGCCGCGTTTCGGGCTTAGGCGTAGCGTTCCGGCCCGATATTTTGCCCCACGTCATAGCGGTCGCCATGCGCAAAGCCCGGTGGCAGTAGCCGGTCAATCGTGGCCTTGTCATCTTGCGTCAGTGCGATGCGATCGGCCCCGTCCCACTCGGCCAGATGCGCCGCCGTTCGCGTACCCGGAATCGGGATCAGATGCGCGCCACGGTCCAGCACCCAAGCCAAAGCCAGCGCAGCTGTCGTGAGCCCCTTGCTGGCTGCAAAAGCCCGGAACGGTTCGATCTGTGCTTTATTGGCGCTAAAATTGGGTTCGACAAAGCGTGGAATTGTCATGCGAATATCGCCGCCGGTCATCTGCGCCGGATCGGGCCAACTGTCCGTCAGCATGCCCCGCGCGACGGGGGAAAACGGCACGAAGGCCACGCCCAAATCAGCGCAGGCGCGGATCACACCCAGCTCGGGCAGCCGGGTCCAAAGGGAATACTCATTTTGAACGGCGCGAACCGGATGCACGGCATGCGCGCGCCGAATGGTATGGGGCGCGACCTCTGACAGGCCATAACCGCCGATCTTGCCCTCTTCCACCAGTCGCGACATGGTGCCTGCGACCTCTTCCACCGGGATATCTTGCTGGCGGCGGTGAATATAATAAAGCGCCACGTGATCGCGCTTAAGGCGACGCAGCGACGCTTCAAGTTCGGCGCGAATATAGCTTTCGGTATTGTTAAAGCCGCGCGGTGGGCCTGCGTCGATGCCGACCTTTGTCGCCAACACGGCGTCATGCCCGCGATTTGCCAGCCACGTGCCCAACACCGTTTCCGAAACCCCCGAGCCATAGACATTGGCCGTGTCGTAAAACGTGATCCCAGCCGCCCAAGCCGCATCCAGCGCCTCGCGCGAGGCTGCTTCATTCGTCGCCCCAAAAATGCCGCCAAAGCTGAGGCAGCCAAGGCCGATTGCCGAGACCATAGGGCCGTTTGTACCAAGTTGCCGTTGCTTCATTTTACGATCCTTCCGATTGAGGGCAGTGGAATAGACCTGCACGAATCGTTTCGGTCAAGCCTTGTTCGCGAAATGAATGCACGCAAAACGGGCGCCGCACTTTGATCGATAAGAAGGTCGAGGGCAAAGCGCTGCTGCGCGTCTTAGGCAAATGCGGCTTTCAGCGCAATTTCCACCATATTGCCAAAGCTGCGTTCGCGTTCCTCTGAAGGCAGCGCCTCGTGGGTGATCAGGTGATCTGACATGGTCAGCACCGCCAAAGCACGGCGACCATAGCGGGCGGCAAGTGTATAAAGCTCTGCCGCTTCCATCTCAACGCACAGCACGCCGTGACGCTGCATTTGTTCGGTCAGATCCGGGCGTTCATCATAGAAAACATCCGACGAATAGATCTGACCAACATGGGTCGCAACATCCCGACCTTGGGCGGCTTTCCACGCGGCTTGCAGCAAGCCGAAATCGGCGGTTGGCGCGAAATTCAAATCTTTGAAAATCCCGCGCGATGGGGTCGACAACGTGCAGGCTGACATCGCAAGCACCAAATCCCGCACCTTGATATGGGGTTGCATCGCCCCGGCCGAGCCGATGCGGATCAAGGTTTGCGCATCGTAATCGCGGATCAATTCATTGGCATAGATTGACAGCGAAGGCATACCCATGCCCGACCCTTGGATCGTAACCGGATGACCTTGCCATGTGCCAGTGTATCCCAGCATTCCCCTGACTTCATTGACCAATTTCGCATCGTCCAGAAAGGTTTTTGCGGCCCAACGCGCCCGGAAAGGATCGCCGGGCATCAAAACTGTCGGGGCGATCTCGCCCGGCTTTGCGCCGATATGAACTGTCATAAGCTGGGCTCCTTTGCGTGATGGATGGGCTGGTTCCAAGGCATCAAAAAGCAATAGCCGAGCTTGATCTTAACTTCAACGCAGCTTGCAATTCTTGCCAGCGATTCGTCGCCCTTACCGGGGCGCAAGCACGTGTTTGTATTCGGTTGAAATGCAAAAACCCGGCACACTCTGAAAGACCAACATTGGCCCTTCTTGGCAAAAGCAGCCCGCGCTTACTAACCCGCCAGATGCCGCAGGCCTTGGGTCACATCTGTGCGGATCGCAAGGCGCAAGCCGGGTTCGTCGCCCGCTTTCAGCGCAGCAAGGATCAGCCGGTGATAGGGCGGCGCCTCATTCCGGCGCAACCGACCGTAAAGCGCGCGCATCGTGGGGCCAAGCTGCAGCCACACGGTTTCGGTCAGGGCCAACATCGCCGGGGCCTGAGCGCGCAGATAAAGAGTGCGGTGAAATTCCAGATTGGTCCGAATGTAAGCCACGGCATCTTGGCGCAGAACAGCGTCACTATTGGCCGCATTGATCGCCGCCAGTCGGTCAATCAGCGCGAAATGCGCGCGGGGCAAGGCGCGCGATGCCAGCTCTGGCTCAAGCAAAGCGCGAATTGAGGCCAGCTCTTCGATCCTTTCAGGCGTTAGCTCTGGCGTGGCAACCCGACCCGAAGACGATAGTGACAGCGCCCCTTCGGCCACCAAACGGCGGATCGCCTCGCGGGCGGGGGTCATCGAGACCCCGAAGGTGCGGGCCAAACCGCGCAGGGTCAGCGCCTGTCCGGGGGCCAATTCGCCATGCATGACCTGCGAACGCAAAACCCGGTAAAGCCGTTCATGGGCTGCGGCGTTCGGGTCCACAAGACGCGGCAGTGAGGAAGGCAAGGGTGTCAACATTCGCCGAAGCCAAGCACCTGAACGGCGGCGCGGTCAATCCCCTTCTGACAATCCGGCCCCATTCAGGGTCCAAATCGATAGCTGTGCAAATGGTGACCCTCTGCCTTTAGCCATCGGCGGTGGGTTTGGTAATCCGGCATCAATGCTGCGACCACGGCCCAGAAAGCGGGCGAATGGTTCATCTCGGCCAGATGAGCAACCTCATGCGCTGCCACATAGTCCAGGATTTGCGGCGGTGCCATGATCAACCGCCACGAATACATCAACCCTGCTTCCGCCGTGCAAGACCCCCAGCGCGATCTGGTATCGCGCAGCGTCAGTGTCAGGTATCGACGCCCGATCCGACGGGCATAGGTATCAGAGGCGACAGCCAACCTTTCGCGCGCCCGCAGTTTCAAAAACGCCGCAGCTCTGGCCCCTGCCCGCGCAGCATCCCCCGGCACCAGCAGCGTCTCGCCCTCAATCACCGGGCTTCGCCCTTTGCCTTGGCGCAGGGTCAGCATACGCCCTTCGACCGGGATCTGAGCCCCGATCGTCACGAAATCCTCGGGTGTCACCTTGGCCAATGCGGTGCGAATCCAGTCTTCCTGCGCACGCAAAAACACCATCGCCTCGGCCTCGCGTGCATATTTCGGCATCGACAGGGTGACACGCCCATCCAACCGCGAAACCCGCAACGACAAGCGCCGCGCCCGGGCAGAACGGCGCAGTGTAATCTCGACAGGGGGTGATCCGGGCAATATGGGCATTTGGCATCCTTTTAGGCCGCGACAGATTACGCAGCGCCCGCGCCACCGCAACCCCTTTCCCCTTTACGGGGCCACCAAGCGTTGAAACCAGCGAAAAGCCTTTGACAGCCGGTGCTAGCTGTGGCAAGCGACGCTTTTGCCGGATCTGCGTGGCCCATCGTGGCCTCTGCCAAGTCAAAGTTACAAGGGAACCACAATGCCCAAACAAGAATGGGGCACGAAGCGCATTTGCCCAACCTCTGGTAAGCGCTTTTACGACCTGAACAAAACACCAATCGTCAGCCCCTATTCGGGTGAGATTGTGGATATAGAAAGCGCGCGCCGTAAGATTTCGAGCGCTACCACCGCGCGCGCGGCTGAAAAAGACAAGGTTAAACCAGCCAGCAATCTTGAAGACGAGGACGATCTGTTGTCCGTTGTCGAAACAGACGATTCGGAAGCGGATGATGATCTGCTGGAAGATGACGCCGATGATACTGTATCGTTGGACGATCTTGCCGATGTCAGCGGCCCGGACGAAGACCTTTAAGACGGTTTGGGAATGCGGTTTGACGCAAATTTCCAGCGGATTGTTTTTTCGCTTGCAGCGCCTGATCGCCTCCCCTAAATAGCCCAAACGATCCCATTGGGGTCGTACCCGGTGGGGTCATAGCTCAGTTGGGAGAGCGCTTGAATGGCATTCAAGAGGTCCGCGGTTCGATCCCGCGTGGCTCCACCAAATATAACAGTTACAATAGCTTAGAGCGGTCAATTGTCAGGTGTGCCACATTAGGGTGACACACAATGAAACTCAGCGCCTATGTAACGCAATCCCGACATGGCATTTTCTACTTCCGCTGGCCTGTCCCTCTCGTTGAAAATCGCACCCAAAGAGCAACCGTGAGGCTGTCTCTTCGCACTCGCTGCCCGAAGAGGGCTGGTAGAATTGCGCGTTATCTTGCGTCGTCCACCCAAAGCCTATGGCCAGCAGGAATTCCAACCCAGATGCGGCAGGATGAACTCCGAGCGCATATCCTTGCGTTCTTTAAGGCGCACCTAGCAAAATACATCGACAGGATCGGCGCTAACGGCCCATTGTCGGAGTTTGAGCGTGAGGCCATTAGAACGACGCAGAGGCGTCCTTTGACGATTACTGGGACATTACGCATCCGGATGGCACTGACGCCTTCCTTGGGCGGTTTTGTGACTACAGCGGGATACCTCAGACCGAAGCCGACGCCCGGCCTGAACGAATGCTCCGCGAAATACAAATGGCCCATCGCGATATGCTTCGAGCCCTAGAACAGCATATGTCCGCTCAAGAGACCTACGACTTCGCTAATTCCCCGGCCCCTCTTGTGGCTGAGGTCAGACCTGAAACTGAAGTCGCACCAAGCATTTCTTTGTCACAGGCCATTGCCGAGTACATCGGTGAGAACAGGCATGCAAAGGCTTGGGAAAGCAGCACGTTCGACAAGAAGGAAGCGGCGCTAGAGGTCCTCACTGAGTTGTTAGGTGCAGACCGCAGGATGAACTCAATCTCGAAGCAAGACGCCCAAGGTGTTAAGCGGTTGTTGCTCCTGCTACCATCAAACCGGAACAAGCATACCCAAACCCATGGCCTTAGTTTGCAACAAGCGTCTACAGTTCAAGACGTGCCAAAGATGACAACAGTTACGGGACGCCGAAAGGTGGCACAGGCGCAGACATGCTGGGCGAATTAGACGCTGGCAAAGGCACGTCATGCTGGGTCACCCTGGAATGCCCCCACTGAAGTGGTCCACCAATTGGGATATGATTGTCCCGTTTTTAGGAGGACTAAACGATGGCTGGAAAACGAGAAAAGCCGGAAGATATCGTGCTTAAGCTTCGGCAGGTTGAA
>JBLIGH010000132.1:0-8262 GCA_047636855.1 Pseudorhodobacter sp. | reverse complement strand
GATGGCGAGATCGAACGATTTTCGTGGGATCCTGCGACGAAGAAGTTCGTGGTCCACACCGGCGGTTCCGGTCCGACGATGAGCGTGGTCGGGCATGGCGAAAATGAGATTAGCTTTACCGCGGACGCAAATGGCAGAACCATCGAGGCAAGCGCGACGCTGCGGAAATACCACGTTAACGCCGAACGCTCTGCCGCAGAGCTGACCGCACAGCGCGAGGTCGGTGGCAAAGGTTCAGCGACCGACGATGCGGGCCATATGATCGGCCATCGCTTCGGCCTGGATCAAGGTATGGACAACTTGTTTCCACAAGACTCCAACTTCAACCGCGGTGCGTATAAGACACTGGAAAACGAGCTTGCAGGCTGGATTGCAGCAGGCGGTGAAGTGCGCATCAAGGTTGAGGTCGACAACTTTGTCGGCAGCAGACCAAGCGAGATTGCAGTCACCTACGAGGTTGTGAACCCGGCGAACGGCAAGCTGGTTTATGACCGTACAAAATCATTTGATAACGACGGCGCGCAATCATTCGACCGCGTCGACACCACCGACATCAAGGCGCGTATGGCGGACTCAAACGGCGAGGGACAAAGCTAATGAGCAAAGAGACACAAGCAGCGCTTATCTCCGAGATCGGCGAAATGATTGTTGAAGATGAGCGTTATCTTAGCAATCCTTGGCAAGGGATTGGGATTGCCGTCACATTGAATGAGGGCAGCCGAGAGATGTCGAGCTATCGCTACCTAGAGGATGGCAGCTATGAGGCCGGCAGCCCGAAAGCTGGGAGCGCCTTTTTGCGGAAAATGCGCGAGCTGAAATTGGAAATGGAAAATGACGGTGACGGGTCTTTTCTGCAATGCCTGATCCACATCACCAAACCCGACTATCAGATCCGATTTCAGTTCGAGTTTGACAACCCGAAGCGTTGGTGGCCGGGGTCTGTTGGGATGGACATGTCCGGTTATGCAGAGGCATTGCGGCCAAAATAAAGTCCGAAGGTCAACGTGTTTGACAGCCGGCGAGCGGTGGTGCCTTCGCCGAAGCGTGGGCCTGCACGATTGGCAACAGTGCGCTTGTACAGAGCGCGCTTCGACAGGGTGACGGCTTCTCAGGATCTTGCGAACGGGTCAGAGTATCGCACCGCCTTCATTGATCCATACGGATACAGGTTTGCCCGGCTCGGCAGATTTGGGATTATTCGCAATGGATTGGCGGATTTTGGCGGTTTCCGGGAAAATTCGTGTTCCGGCCTGACCTTCCAGAATGGCGCGGGCCTCTTGCAATCGCCCGATCCCTGCAACGCCGCCGCTTTGGGTGACGAACGCGCAGGCGGCTGCCACTTTCGGGCCCATTGACCCCGGTGCGAGGCGAAGCTCGTTCAAGGCTTTGGGCGTGGTTTTGCCAATCGCATGCTGCGTGGTGGTGCCCCAATTCTCGAAAACCGCGCGGACATCGGTCAGCAGCAACAAGGCATCTGCGTTCAGATCGCGGGCCAGCAAAGCCGCTGTGCGGTCTTTGTCGATGACCGCCTCGACGCCTTCCATCTGGCCTGTTGCGCTGCGGCGTACCGGTATGCCACCGCCGCCGGCGCAGATGACGATATGCCCTGCGTCCATCAACGCCCGGATCGCATCTAGCCCCAGAATGCGCAAGGGCAGCGGCGAGGGAACGACCCGGCGACGCGCGCCTTTTGCCTCTGTCACCATGGTCCAATCGTGATCGGCCTCGGCTTGTGTCGCCTGTTCTTGGGTATAGACCGGCCCGATTGGTTTGCTTGGGGCGTCAAAAGCGGGGTCGTTCGCATCCACCTCGACCCGGCTTAACAAGGTGGCGCAGCGCGCGCCATCGGGCAGGGCGTTCATCAGCTCTTGTTCGATCAGATAGCCGATCATGCCTTCGGTCTCGGCCCCCAGAATGTCCAGCGGCCAAGGCGTTTCGGGATCGTAGGCAGCCCCTTGAAGCGCCAGCAGACCGACCTGCGGGCCATTGCCATGCGCCACGATAATCTGATGATCGCGCGCCAGATCGGCCAGTGCCGCAGCCGCGATCCTGATATTGGTATGTTGCGCAACGGCTGTCATCGGCTCGCCTCGCTGCAACAAGGCATTCCCACCAAGGGCCACGACAATGCGCATCTTAAGACCCCATCGTGGCGACAAGAACCGCCTTGATCGTGTGCATCCGGTTTTCCGCCTGATCAAAAACCACTGAGGCGCGAGACTCAAACACCGCATCAGTCACTTCCATGCAGTCGATGCCGAATTTCTGAAATGTCGCCTCGCCCACTTCGGTGCTGCGGTCATGGAAGGCGGGCAGGCAATGCAGGAATTTGGCGTAGGGGTTGCCCGTCATCTCCATGATCTTGGTCGAGACCTGATAGGGTGACAACAATGCGATGCGCTCTTCCCAAACCTCGTCCGGCTCGCCCATCGACACCCAAACATCGGTATACACAAAATCGGCGCCCTCCAGGCCTTCCGCATGTTTTTCGGTCAGCGTGATCCGCGCGCCAGAGGTCTCGGCGATCGTGCGGCACCGCGTGACCAAGGCGTCATCGGGCCAACAGCTTGTCGGGCCACACAGCCGGATATCCATGCCGATCAGGGCCGCACCCACCAGCAGCGAGGCGGCTGTGTTATTGCCGACATCGCCCATGAAGCAGACGGCGGTGTCAGACAGATGTTTATGCGTGAACTCGCGCATGGTCATCAGATCGGCAAGGATTTGCGTTGGATGAAAATCATCCGTCAGGCCGTTGAAGACCGGCACGCCGGAAAATTCTGCCAGCACCTCGGCGTCCTTCTGGCCAAAGCCGCGATATTCGATCCCGTCAAAGAAGCGGCCCAAGACGCGGGCGGTGTCCTTGATCGATTCCTTGTGACCGATATGGCTGCCTGATGGCCCCAGATAGGTGACATGCGCGCCTTGATCATGGGCGGCAACCTCGAACCCGCTGCGGGTGCGCGTGCTGTCTTTCTCGAAGATCAGGGCGATATTTTTACTTTTAAGATGCGGCACCTCATAGCCGCCCTGCTTGGCCAGTTTGAGGCTGGCAGCCAGTTGTAACAGATGACGGATCTCGTCTGGTGAAAAGTCGAACAGTTTCAGAAAACTGCGGCCGTGTAGGTTCAGTGGCATGGGATATTCCTTAAATGGCGTCGCGGATCAATGGGCAGGTCATGCAATGCGAGCCACCACGCCCGCGACCAAGCTCTGATCCGGGGATGGTGATGACCTCGACACCCGCCTTGCGCAGCAGGGTGTTGGAATAGGTGTTACGCTCGTACCCGACGACGACGCCCGGCTCGAGGCACAGCAGGTTATTGGCATCGTCCCATTGTTCGCGGGCGGATTCGTAGGCATCGCCGCCCGTGGCGACAGTGCGCAGTTTCTTGACGCCAACCGCTTTGGCCACGACATCCACAAAGGGCGTCGTCTCGGCCTCCGCGACGATAGCGTCACCGTCACCGGGGCGCAGGCTGTAGCAGCGAATGGCGTCCGTCACTTCGGTAAAGGTGGTGACCAGATCGCGGTCGCAGAAGGTAAACACGGTATCAAGGTGCATCGCACTGCGTGACCTCGGGAACTGGCAAGCGATGACGCGGGTCGCACCGCCCCCGGCAAACAGGCCACGCGCAATTTGGCCGACGGCTTGCGGCGTGGTGCGTTCGCCCATTCCGATCAGAACCACGCCATTGCCGATCGGCATGACGTCGCCGCCTTCGACCGTTGCAGGGCCATGGTCACGCAAGGGGTCACCCCACCAAATGGGAAAGCCTGCATCCTTAAAGTCGGGGTGAAACCGATAGATCGCGGCAAGGTTCAAGGTTTCCAACCGCCGCGCAGGCCAATGCATCGGGTTCAGCGTGACGCCGCCATAAATCCAGCAGGTCGTGTCGCGAGTGAAGATGTGGTTGGGCAGGGGCGGCAGAATGAAATCGGCAGGCTCTAGCATAGGGGCCAACACGCCGTTCGCTGGGATCGGCAGCTCAGCCCTACTCATACCGCCGATCAAGATGGTGGACAGCAGATCGGCGTCGATCTCCATCAGATGCGCCAAGAGGTCATCCGACAGGCCCACGCCGACGGTGTTGTCGTTGATCCGCGCCTCTAGCAACCAGCGGCGGGCCGTTTGGTCTTTCAGTGTTTCTGCCAGCAATTGGCGCAAAAACACCACCTCGACCCCGCGATTTCGCATCGCATCGACAAAGGTCATATGCTCGACCCGCGCTTGTTTTACCCAGACCACATCATCGAACAGCAATTCGGCACAATTGGCGGGGGTTAGCCGGGCCATGGCCGCACCGGGACGGTGAACCAGAACACGGCGCAGCTTGCCCGCCTCGGAATGGACGCCATAAGTCAGGGTCATGTTGGGGTTCCTCCCATAAGCACACCAACGCTGAGTGCGGCCATAATGATGATCGTCAGTCCCAGCAGCACGGGCCAGACAAAGCGCAACCAGCGTTCGTAAGGCACCCGCGCGATGGCGAGGCCGCCCATCACAACCGCAGAAGTCGGCGTGACCAGATTGACAACGCCTTCGGCTGACTGGAAGGCCGTGACGACAAGACTGCGCGCGACCCCGGCAAAATCGGCAACGGGGGCCAAGATCGGCATCGACAAGACGGCAAGCCCCGAAGTTGAGGGTACGAAGAACGACAAAATGACCTGAATCCAGTACATGACGTTGATGAACACGATCTGGTTCAGGCCAACGACCATGCCTTCAGCCCAATGTAAGATCGTGTCTGTCATATGGCCCGCGTCCATAATCACGACGATGCCGCGTGCGAGGCCAATGATCAGCGCCACACCCAACAGGTCGCGTGCGCCGCCCACGAAAGCATCGACCAGACCCTTTTCGCCCAATCGCCCGATCAGACCGATCCCGATACCTGCGAACAAGAACAGCCCGCTCATTTCAGCCATCCACCAGCCACCCAAAGACACGCCCCAGATCATCACCGCGAAGGTCGCGCCGAACAGCAACAGCACGATCTTGTGCAGCCCGGTGAACTCGGTGGTGGCGTCGCTTGAACTGCGAAAATGCGCCTCGTTTTCGGCCTTGCGGTCGTAGACCAACGAGCGGGACGGGTCTGCCTTGACCTGTGCGGCATAGCGCATGACATAGGCCACGGTCGCAGCAAAGGTCAGCGCAAGGATCACCAGCCGCAGCATCAGCCCTTCGGTAAAGGGCACACCTGCCGCATCCGAGGCGATCACGGTAGAGAACGCATTGACGGTCGAGCCGAGCACACCAACGCCTGCACCCAGCAAAATCACCGCCACAGCCGTCAGTGCATCATAGCCTGCCGCGATCATGACGGGCGTCAAAAGGACATAGAAGGCCAGCGTTTCTTCGGCCATACCTTCAGTCGTGCCACCCAAAGCGAACAGCGCCATCAGGATCGGGATCATCCATTTCTCGCGCCCCTTCAGCCGTGTCATGGCGCGCTTGATACCGGCATCAATCGCGCCGGTCGCCGTCACCACGCCAATGAAGCCGCCGATCATCAGGACAAACAGCGCCACATCAATGGCGTTAGCGCTGTAGCTGCCGGGATCGTAGAAACCTGCAATCGGGGCGAGGATGACATCGAACACGCCCTGCGGATTGGCCTCGGTGGCGGCATAGGTCCCGGCGACGGGCAACGCCTTACCAAGCGCCTCAGAAGCGACGCGCTGATACTCGCCCGCCGGGATCACCCAAGTCAGGCCTGCAACGATCACGATCAGCGCGAACAAGATGGTATAGGCCGATGGAAATCGAAATCGGCTGCTTGGCTTGGGCGGTGTTGAAACAGTGGGGGGCATGGCGTGTCCTTTCTTTGTCCGGCCGCGAAAGTGAGCCGGCAGTCAGGACAAACTTAAGCGAGATCTGCTGAAAGCGGACTGATCGAGATCATGCTTCATGCATGAAGTGCTGCTGCCCGGCGTTCAGTGAAAACCAAAGCTGCGTGCGAATGCCATTGGGGGGCAAAGCAGCCTTGCGCCGGCATAGGGCCCAAGGCCTTGGGTCCAATCGACTTAAATTGTTCAACCTGATGTGTGTTGACTGGCGGGCCCTATGCCTTGATCGTCGATATTCAAACGGGGGTTCTGAAAACATGTCTTTTGAAATTTGGATTGTCTATGTGACGACTGTTTTTGCCTTTATGATCACACCCGGACCAAGCCATCTTTTGATGCTGTCCAATAGCATGAGCCACGGATTTCGCCGTTCTGTTGCGACCGCAATTGGGGACCTGACTGCAAACGCCTTTCAAATGCTGGCGGCAGGATTGGGGTTGGCTGCGCTGCTCGTGGCCTCGCAACACGCGCTGAATGTCATCAAATGGGCTGGCGCTATCTATTTGTTGTGGATGGGTATTCGGATGTGGCGCAAGGCTGGAACTTCCGCAAAAACAGCGAAGGCAGCCAAGTCGCCCTCGGTCAAAACGCTATGGCTTCAGGGGTTTTTAACATCGGCTGCAAACCCCAAAGCGGTGGTTTTTTTCGCAGCCCTTTTTCCACAATTCATCACGGCAGAAGACCCGTTCGTGGTTCAATTTCTGGTGCTTTCCATAACGTATATCGTGATCGATGGGATGTTCTTGTGCAGCTACGGTGCGGGTGCCGGATGGATAGGGTCGCGACTCAAAGGTCGTGCAAGCGCGCTGATTGACAAAATTGGCGGAACGTTTTTGATCGGCGCTGCCGTTCTGCTTGGGTTGAAAACGCTCAAAGGGACAAATTGAGGCCAAGCAAGACTGTCAGGCATTCGCAGTGACGACAGCGCGGTCAATCGGCGGTGGTCAGCATCACGTCAGGCGACGGGCCGCAAAGACCTTTGGATCTGTCACCTTGCGTCTTGCGCCACCGCAGAACGGGCCAGCGTTTGCGTCGCTTGGGCAATGACAAATTCCTCGTCTGTCGGGATGACCAGCACGTCGACTGCCGAAGCGCGCGCGCTGATATGCGCGGCGTTGCGTTTGTTTGCGGCTGCGTCAAGGGTAACCCCCATCCAGCCAAGCTGTTCGCAGATGCAGTTGCGAACCAATGCAGAATTCTCGCCGATCCCGGCCGTAAAGACGATTGCGTCGAGGCCCCCGATGGCGGCGGCAAGGGCGGCCAGTTCGCCTGCGGCGCGGTAGCAAAACAAATCTATCGCCTCGCGCGCCTCGGGTGCGGGGTCGGCTTGCAGAACCGCCATATCATTGCTGATGCCCGATACCCCCAAAAGACCGGATTCTTTGTACAAAAGCTGCGTGATATCGGGCAGGGTCATGCCCTTTTCTTGCATCAGATACAGAACCACCCCGGGGTCCAGCGCGCCGCAGCGGCTGCCCATCATCAGCCCGTCCAACGCGGTTAAACCCATGCTGGTGGCGACGCTGCGGCGGTGTTTCAGGGCACACATGCTGGCCCCGTTGCCAAGATGGGCGACGATCACGCGCCCCTCGGCCCGGTCGCCCAGATGGGTTGGCAAGGTGCTGGCGATGTAATCATAGGACAGACCGTGAAAGCCGTAGCGCAGGATGCCCGCATCGCTCATCGCGCGGGGCAGGGCGAACAGCTGCGCAAGCCGGTCTTGCGTGCGGTGAAAGCTGGTATCGAAGCAAGCGACCTGAAGCAGGTCAGGTAAGGCGGCGGCAACGATCCGGATTGCCGCCAGATTGTGGGGCTGGTGCAACGGTGCCAGTGGCACCAGCACCGCGAGGTCCGCAAGCAGCGCATCTGTGACCCGCGCCGGCCCGATATGGTTGCGCCCCCCATGCACCACGCGGTGCCCAACCGCGGCAAGCGTCACACCGCCGTCGTGACTTTTCAGCCAGTCGAGCAGCGCAGGGATCAAGGTCTCATAGCCTGCACCGGGTGCGACTTGCATCAACGCCGCTTGCGGCAGCGGGCGGCTGTTGCCATCGCGGGCGGAAAAGATCGGATCTGTTCCGATCCTTGCGATTTTGCCGCGCAGAATTGTTATGGGGCTCGCGGGTGTCGCCTTAAAGACCGCGAATTTGAGGCTGGACGAGCCGGCGTTCAGGACAAGGATTGCATCCGTCATGTTAAAGGCTTTGCCTTGTGGCTGATGAAAAGCTGCGCCAGCGCGCAAGAGGCGAGCCGTGACACCCTGCTGTCGGCCCGGCTGGTCAGGATGATTGGCACCTGCGCGCCCAGCACGATCCCGGCAGCGTCGGCCCCGGCCAGATAGATCAACTGCTTTGCCATCATATTCGCCGCTTCCAGATCCGGTGCCACCAAAATATCGGCCGCGCCTGC
>JBLIGH010000131.1:0-8300 GCA_047636855.1 Pseudorhodobacter sp. | reverse complement strand
GCTTGTTGCGGGCGGGCTGGGCCGGCCTAACGGGCTGACCCTTGGGCATTTCACCCGCCCGACAGTGTTTGGCCATGTGACACCCGGAATGACGGTCGAGCACGCGGAAATTTTTGGCCCGGTTCTGTCGATCATTTCCTATGATACGGTAGAAGAGGCGGTTCAGATCGCCAACGACACGGTCTACGGGCTTGCGGCCTTCGTGCAGGGCGATCCGGTCGAGGCCCGCGCCGTGGCGCGCCGTCTGCGTGCAGGGCAAGTCAACCTGAATGGCCCGGAATGGGACACTTTCGCGCCGTTTGGCGGTTATAAACAATCTGGCAACGGGCGTGAATATGCCGATTGGGCCATCCATGATTTCTGTGAATTAAAAGCCATCGTCGGCTACGGCGCGGTTTAAGAAGGGTTAAATATGCATTACGGATATATCGGCTTGGGCAATCTGGGCGCAAATTGCGCGGCGTGCCTGCTCAAAGCAGGGATGCAGGTCACGGTCCATGATTTGAACCCTGATCTGGCAGCGCCTTTGCTGTCGCTGGGTGCCACTTGGGCCGCGACAACCGCAGAGCTTGCAGCGTCGGTCGATCACGTTATCACCTGCCTGCCGTCCCCTGCGGTTTCGGAGAAAGTGCTGCGGGTGATTTTGCCTGTGATGAAGCCGGGCGCGTCTTGGGTTGAAATGTCGACACTTGGCCGGGATGAGGTGATGAACCTCTCGGCGATCGCTGCCGAAAAAGGCGTGCGGATGATGGAATTGCCCGTCACCGGGGGCGTGCATCTTGCCGCTCAGGGTAAGATCACGATGCTGGCTGGCGGTGATAAGGATTTGTTTGAACTGCACCACCCTGCGCTGGCGGCGATGGGCGATCAAATTTTCCACATAGGGCCACTCGGATCGGCCTCGATCATCAAAGTTATCACCAATATGCTGGCCTTCATTCATCTGAAAGCAAGCAGCGAGGCATTGATGTTGGCCAAACGCGGCGGCTTGGATTTGGCGCAGGCCTGGCATGCGATCAAGGCCTCTTCCGGCACCTCTTTTGTCCACGAGACCGAAGGTGCGCTGATCTTGAATGGGTCTTACGATGTCGCGTTTAACATTGATCTTGCGCTGAAAGACCTTGGATTTGCGATGGGATTTGGCCGGGAGTTCGGGGTGCCACTGGATCTGGCTGGCGCCACACAGCAAACCTATGTCGCTGCAAAAGCGGCATATGGCGGCGAGGCACAATCACCGATGATTGCAAAGCTGTTGGAAGATTTGCTGTCGACCGATTTGCGGGCAGATGGGTTTCCGGCGCGGTTGGAGTGAAAGCCGCGCCTAAAGGCTAGCAAGAATCCGTCTGGCTTCGGATTTCACGGGGGTCAGTTTGCTGCGGTCTTCACCGGGGAAAAAGCGCGCGCGGGTGGCGGTGGGCATTGGCGCGGGCTGCGTGATCACCACACGAGGCCCGGTTTTGACGGTTTCTGCAGCCCAGCTGCGCGCCAAAGCAATTTGTGCGCCCTTGCTGGCACCGTAAGCGCCAAAGAATCGCTCACCCATGCGGGGGTCGTCAAAAAACACGGCCGTCCCGGCGTCAGCAACGCGCAGCAGTGGCTCGATCATCGGGATCAGCAGGCCGGTGGCGTGGGTGTTGATGCTTAGGGATTTGTCCCAATCTTTCGCGTCGACATGGGCTGCGGGTGCCATAGGCGCTGCGTGGATCGCAGCATGTGCCCAAAGATCCAACTTGCCCCAGCGGTCAAAGATCGAGCGGCACAGATGCCGCATCGCATTGTCATTGGTGATATCCATCGGTGCCAGCGTCAGGGCGCCGGGGCTGCCTGCAGCTTTGACGCGGTCGTCAAGCTCTTCCAGCCCGCCTGTCGTGCGCGCCACAGCGACGATATGCCAGCCGTCTGCGGCCAATTCTTCGGCAAAGGCGGCGCCAAAACCACGGGAAGCACCCGTTACAAGGGCAATTTTTGTACGCATGGTTTTTCCTTGCAATGTCGTGCCTCGCGGGGGCTTTGGGGCCTCCGGCGGGGATATTTAAGAACAGATGAAAGCGGTTACTCGGCCGCCGTTTTCATTTCAAACCCACGCGCCAGCATATCCGATGGGGCAACGGGGTAATCGCCAGAGAAACAGGCATCGCAATAGCGCGGGGCTTTGGCGTCCCGGCCTGCGGCGACGCCCGCGGCGCGGTAAAGCCCGTCGAGCGAGACGAATTTAAGGCTGTCGACGCCGATCCATTTCCGCATTTCTTCTTCGGTCATGGTTGCGGCCAGAAGTTTAGAGCGCTCTGGCGTATCGACACCGTAAAAACAGGGCCATGCGGTTGGTGGCGAGGCGATCCGGAAATGCACCTCGGCAGCACCTGCATCAAGGATCATATCTTTGATCTTGCGCGACGTGGTGCCGCGCACAACGCTGTCATCCACCAAGATAACCCGTTTGCCTTTGATCAGCGCGCGGTTGACGTTCAGCTTCAGGCGCACCCCCATATTGCGGATCTGTTCGGTCGGCTCGATGAAGGTCCGGCCCATATATTGGTTGCGGATGATGCCCATCGCGTAGGGGATACCGCTTTCCTGACTGTAGCCGATTGCCGCCGGCGTGCCGCTATCTGGCACAGGGCAGACCAAGTCCGCGTCGACCGGGGCTTCACGCGCCAATTCCACGCCGATCTGATGGCGTGTTTCATAAATAGAGCGGCCGCCCAAAATGCTGTCGGGGCGGCTGAAATAAACATGCTCGAAGATACAAGAGCGCGAGGCAACCCGCCGGAACGGAAAATGGCTTTCAACGCCTTTGGGCGAGATCACGACCATTTCACCCGGTTCGATTTCGCGAATGAAATCTGCCCCGATGATATCCAAGGCGCAGGTTTCTGAGGCCAAGGCCCAGCCTTCGCCCAAGCGGCCCAAAACCAGCGGGCGCACGCCAAGTGCATCCCGCACGCCGATCAGCTTGGTGCGTGTCATCGCGACGATGGAGAACGCGCCTTCGACCTTGCGCAGCGCCTCTTCCATCCGGTCGGGAATATTGCGCCCCATAGAGCGGGCCATCAGATGGATGATGCATTCGCTGTCGGACGAGCTTTGGAAGATTGAGCCGCGTTCGATCAGTTCTTTGCGCAGCGCGGCGGCATTGGTGATATTGCCGTTATGGGCAATTGCCGAGCCGCCCATCGAAAACTCGCCAAAGAACGGCTGGACATCGCGGATCGCAGTCGCACCTTTGCTGCCGGCGGTGGAATAGCGCACATGGCCGATCGCCAATTGCCCCGGTAGGGTCTTCATCACGTCCGCATTGGTGAAATTGTCGCGGACATAGCCAAATCGGCGGGCCGAGTTGAAACCGGTTTCGGGATCGTAAGAAACGATACCGCCTGCTTCTTGTCCACGATGTTGCAGGGCATGAAGACCAAGGGCTACGAAAGTCGAGGCGTCAGCGGCGCCGATCATTCCGAAAACCCCGCATTCCTCGTGCAACTTATCATGGTCAAACGGGTGGGCGAGGAATGGGCGCATTTGGGGCTCCGAATCCGAGGGGCAAAACATGCCCCTCATTTAGGCCTTCATGCGGGGAGTGTCACGCAATTGATACGTAAAAAACTCAATTGGCTGCCGGAGCGGCAACACAAACATTGGTCAGTGCCTCATAGCGCGCCACAATCCAGCCCGGTGCGTCTGCTGGAATGGTTTCATCGATATTGCTTTGGAACGACGCAAAGACTTTGGCAGAGCGGGAATCGTCCACCATCGGGATGGTGTTTTCTGCAACAGCGCGGTCATAGACAATGAAAGCCACCGCCACCAAAACCACACCGCGCACGACGCCGAACAAAAAGCCCAAACCTTGATCGAGGCCGCCGAGAATGGAACGCTGCACCAGCGATGACAGAAGCGGCGAGAACAAAGCCGCAATCACAAGGCCGATTGCGAAAACAGCGGCAAAGGCCGCGATGATCGACAATTCGCAGCTATCGATCAGGAATTTGCCGATCACCGGCAATTCTTTGACCAGTGGTTGGGCTTGGGCCGCAAAGGCATAGGCCAGAACCGCAGCCCCTATCCAGCCGGCAATTGCCAGCGATTCGCGCACCAAGCCGCGCGAATAAGCCAGCACCGCCGACAGCACGATGACCAATGCCACCACACCGTCAATCAGGGTAAAGCCTTCCATCGCATTCTCCTTTGGGCTACTAGCCTGCCCCAAACATTTCGCCCACAAACGCCGTTAGGTCAGGCATCTGGCGCACTGCCATCCCCTCGACCTCGGCCATTTTCGACCGACTTGGCGCGACTGCCTGTGTGAAACCAAGTTTCATCGCTTCTTTCAACCGATTTTCAGTCTGTGTAACGGGGCGTAGCGCCCCTGACAGGCTGATTTCACCGAAAAGCACCATATCTGGCGGAATTGCAACATCCTCGCGTGCAGAAAGCAGCGCGGCGGCGACGGCCAGATCGGCGGCCGGCTCGGAGACACGCATCCCGCCTGCGACATTCAGATAGACATCAAGCCCGGTAAATGGGATGCCACAGCGCGCTTCCAGCACCGCAAGAATAGTCGACAGGCGCCCGGAGTCGAGGCCGACAACCGTGCGGCGGGGCGTCCCGAGCGGCGAGGGGGCAACCAGCGCTTGAATCTCGGTCAGGACCGGGCGGGTGCCTTCGATGCCAGCAAATACGGCTGATCCCGGCGCGGGCTTATCGCGGTCAGACAAAAACAATGCCGAAGGGTTGGTGACCTGCGCCAGCCCGTCGCCGGTCATCTCGAACACGCCAATTTCGGCAGCCGGCCCAAAGCGGTTTTTCACCGCGCGCAGGATGCGGAAATGGTGGCCACGCTCGCCCTCAAAATACAAAACCGTATCGACCATATGTTCGACCACACGGGGGCCAGCAATCTGGCCGTCCTTGGTGACGTGGCCGACCAGAACCACGGCAACACCGCGCTTTTTGGCAAAGGTGACCAGCTCATGCGCGGCAGAGCGGACCTGACTGACAGAGCCGGGAGCGCTGTCGACCGTGTCCAGCCACATGGTTTGGATCGAATCGATGATCGCAAGGCCGGGGCGCTCTGCGTCCAGCGTTGTTAAAATATCGCGCAGATTGGTCTCGGCACCAAGGCCTACAGGTGCATCGGTCAGCCCCAGACGCTGCGCGCGCATCTGCACTTGTGCTGCGGCTTCTTCGCCCGAGATATAAAGGCATTTCAGCCCCTTGCGTGCGAAAGCTGCGGCGGCTTGCAACAGCAAGGTCGACTTGCCAATGCCAGGATCGCCGCCGACCAAAATCGCAGAGCCTTCAACAAGCCCCCCGCCCAGCACACGGTCCAGCTCGTCCATGCCAGACACAGCACGCGGCGGCGGCGGGCTTTGTGTTGCCAGATCGGTCAAGAGGATTTTGCGCCCTTTGCCACCCAAGGCTTTGGGGCCCGCAGACAGCGGTGCTTCTTCGATTACAGAGTTCCAGGCCCCGCAGGATTCGCAACGCCCTGCCCACTTTTTATGGGCGACGCCGCAGGCAGTACAGGTGAAGGATGCGTGGATTTTTGCCATGCCCCATTCCTGCCCGGAAAGGCTTGGCGAGGCAAGGGGGCGTTAGGGTTTCGCGACCGCATTGCTGCGCGCAGACAGGATCGACAGGCCAAGCGAGGCCACAACGCAACCGGTAAAAAGATACAAGCCCCAGGCGGTTTCAACCCGCCCAAGGCCAATGCCTTTGGCCAAAATGATGTAAAGCGCGATCAAGAAGATATCGGCCATCGCCAGCTTGCCGAGAATGTGGAGCGCAGGCAAAACGCGGGGTGACAACATGCGAAAATGCAGCAAAGCCAGCCCGATGGTTTTCACATAAGGCGCGAAGATCGCAAAAAGCGTGACCAGCAGCGCCAAAACCACGTCCTTTTCCCACAACGCTTGTAGGCCTGACATCACGGATATCTGCGACAGATCAAAGAAGGGCAAAATCCCCGCACGCAACAAAGGTGCGAACCAAGACAGAGGATACAAGACCAAAAGCGATAGGTTCAAACCAAGGATCAGGATGCGCAAAGTTTACACCAATAAGGGTTGGACATCGCCTTAAGCCATGGCCGCGGATCTGCGTCAACCCTATGGCCTATTGCTTGGTCGGGCTGGGGCTGTTCTGGCTTTGCTTGGGCAGGCTGACAATATTGGCGTCGCGCATCTCGTCGACATCATAGCCCAAAAGCGGCAGAACGTCGCGAAGGTCGATTTCAAGCGCTTGCAGGCTGCGGTGATTGGTGCGCTCTCCGGCTTCAATGTCTTTCAGCCAACTCCGCAACTCACCGCACGTGTGACGGGCAAGCAGCAGCCTTTCGGTCAGTTGATCGGCCTCTTCTTGTCTTTGTCGCAGGAAGGCTTTGGCGTGGCTGACTTTATCGTCCGAATAGATCCGGGCGAGGTTGCGCGACTCGAGGCTCATCTGTGCTGCAAGCTCCAGCAGTTCCGGTTCCAGATACGCGAGGTCGGGGTGGCTGCGCAGATGCTCCATCCGTTTGCGCATCGCGTCAAATTCGGCGGACAGCGAAAAGACCGACCGCCGATCGGCCGCATGGGCCACCTCATAGGCGTGCCGTACATCTTCCATCGAAATTTGAAACGAGCGGTGCGAGCGTTCAAGACGGGACATTCTGGAATTGGCGGGCAGAAAAAAACACAGCATGACCAACATCGCGGTCAAGCCGATTTGCAAATACATGCCTGCCTCGGGGAAATATTGCCCGCCCCAGCGCAGCGAAAGCTCTGGCCAAGGTAGGGCGTTAAAAGCGGCGGCGATGGTCGCAATAAGCGCGACAAGCATCGCACCGACAATGACCACATTGCTGATAATTTGCATAGCACGCAGCAATTGCTGCCGCAGCGAAACTGGAGCCCCAAACATACTTCACCCCCCCCAGGGTAATACACATAGGTGAACTTGGCCGGAAGCCACGGGAAAGAAAAGAAAATTCTTGAAATGGTTTCAAATTCAGAAATGCTTGCGGTATTTTGCCGCTTATTGTTTCAATCTCAGCAACAGTCAGCGATGCCAGACAGGTTCAATACGCGGAAAGAGGCGATAAGGCGACCCAAAGTGCGATCAGAAGGTTCAGACAAGAAGCGATTCCAAAATCGCTACATCTTTGCAAGCCGGGGACACGCCGCAACTTCCACAAAATCGCAATTGCGGCTGCAAGGGAAAGCGAGGCCCCGATAAAAAGCGTTGTTCCAAAAGGAAAGCTCGTGCTGCCGCGCAAGCTGTTAAGGCCGATGGGCATCGCCGCGAGGGCGGCTGTTAAAAGCAGCAGAGTAAAAGCCAGCGCGCGGTGCCTGTCTGCCCCTAAACCCGCGACAGAAGCCCAGGCCAGTAACAAAATACAGGCCATGCCTGATGCCAGAAACCATAAGGTAATCGCATGACCTGCAAGCATCAAAAAACCTCCGATATGTGTAATTCAGAGTCGCAGAAAAGCAGCCAAAAGAACATAAACCAAATCCAAATTTCACTGAAATCAACATGCTATAGGGTCAAAGCTTTTGTCTTTGGTCAAGGCTTGTTGTTCTCGGTCGCGCAAAACAAAGGGTTTAGGTTTCAATATACCGGCGGGTATAGCGTGGCCCAAGGCTGGTCAAAATCTCATAACCGATTGTATCGCCCGCATCCGCCAAATCATCGACCGTTTGATGCGGCCCTAAAATATCGAGGCTGCGGGGGGCCTGTTCAAGATGCGAGACATCGACGGTGATCAAATCCATCGAAACCCGGCCAACGATCGGGCAGGGGACGTCGCCCGCCCAAAGCACTGCACGATTGCTTAAAGCGCGCAACAAGCCATCGGCATACCCACCTGAAACGGTTGCGATTTGAGATGGCGTCTCGGCCATCCAAGTGCAGCCATAACCAACAATCTCGCCCACCGACAATTCGCGCAATTGGATAACGGGCAAGGAAAGCGCAACGGTGCGCGAGGCGGTCTCAAACGGCAGCCCGCCATAAAGACCAATACCGGGACGTGTCAGGTCAAAATGATATTCCGGGCCGAGTAAAATACCGCCCGTTGCCGCAAGCGAACGTGGCGTTTCAGTGCCGTCAGTCATGCTGTGGAATTCTGCAAGCTGTGCGGCATTCATGGCATGATCAGGCTCATCTGCGCAGGCGAGATGGCTCATCAGCAGTTCGGGTGAAGCGCTGAGGACGAAAGAGGCCACAGCCTCCCATTCGCCCGGCTCCATACCAAGACGGTTCATACCGGTATCCAGTTGGACACCGAAAGCATGGCCCGGAAGGGCTTCGAAATGGCGGGT
>JBLIGH010000130.1:0-8341 GCA_047636855.1 Pseudorhodobacter sp. | reverse complement strand
CTCCGGTATCTCGGGTTGCATCAATCTTGGCGAACCCTTTGAGACCTGGAAATTCATGATATTCACCCAATGCTTTAGCCGATACGACCACGCCGGTCCGGGTCTCTTTGCGACCATGGGCCGTGTCCGCGGAGCGGGCCACGGGGTGGCTGTCCTTCAGATTGCTGAAACAGCCGCGGGCGTCTGACAGAAGGGACTCCTGATTGCCTTTCAGCGCCAGGCACCAATCACCGCCCCCTGCGTTGATCGCGGCCACTGTGCGGCGGTTGCAGTGCAGAGCGTCACCGGTCACCACCTTGCCCTTGAGCGCAATCAGTCCCAGAGCCTCGATGGCCGCGTCGAGCTCTGTGCCCCGGTCGGCGGTCACTGTCGCCAGCGTGAGGCGCAGCCGCGAGGCATAGGCTGAGACCATCATGCGCGTCCGGGCACTCTCATCTTTGTCACGGGCACCGCGTAATGCCTTGCCGTCGATGGCGATGACATCGCCGTCCTTGAGAAGCGCTGCGACATCGGCGAGCACTTTGCCAAAGGCTGCATCGAGTGCCTTTGGGTCGATCACCCGGAAGACCTCAGAGAAGGTGTCATGCGATGGAATGGCATGCTTCAACTTCAGGAAGTCTCTGAAAAGGCGTTCTTTTGCGCGACCAAAGGCGGCCATCTCGGCGCACGAGGCTGACCCGCACAGGACCGATACGAAAGCGATGACAAGCAGTTCCCCAAGGTCGTGCCGGGCGTTACTTGCGCGCGGGTCGGGGATGTCGTCGAAGGCGGATAGAAAAATCTGCATGATGATGAGGACTCCGTGAACCCAATCCCCAGTTCAGAATCCATCTCGCCCTCACAGGCAAGAGCGACCGTTCACGCCCTCAGTTCCAAACGCGATTCCCCTGATAAAACGCTGCCGCCAAGACAGCTATTTCTACAATAAAGGAATGCTAAGGCAAACACGGCCGCCCGTTTCTGGGCGACCGTGTTTTGGGTTAACCAGCCAAGAGTGCGGCGACAATCTGTTCGGCGGCCTCTTCGGCCGTCTGATCGACCGTACTGACCGAAAGTTCTGGCATCTCTGGCGCCTCATAGGGGCTGTCGATGCCGGTGAAGTTTTTCAGATTTCCAGCGCGGGCCTTTTTATACAGGCCTTTGACATCGCGGCTTTCGGCGACTTCCAGCGGTGTGTCGACGTAGACTTCGATAAACTCGCCCTGCGCCATCATCTCGCGCACCATCTGCCTCTCGGCCCGGAAGGGCGAGATAAAGGCGGTCAGCACGATCAAGCCCGCATCCGACATCAGCTTGGCGACCTCGCCCACCCGGCGGATGTTTTCCACCCGATCGGCATCGGTAAAGCCAAGATCGCGGTTCAGCCCGTGGCGCACGTTATCGCCGTCCAGCAAGAACGTATGCTTACCCATCGCATGCAGCTTTTTCTCGACGATATTGGCAATGGTGGATTTACCCGACCCCGAAAGGCCGGTGAACCAGACAATTTTAGCCTTCTGGTTTTTGTTGGCGGCATGCGCGTCACGGTCAATATCCAAAGCCTGCCAATGGATGTTCTGACTGCGGCGCAGCGCGAAATGCACCATGCCTGCCGCCACGGTCGCATTGGTCATACGGTCGATCAGGATAAAGCCGCCCAGATCGGGGTTCTGGGTATAGGCCTCGAACGGGATCGCGCGGTCGGTCGAGATGTTTACAACACCGATCGCATTCAGGCTTAAGGTTTTGGAGGGCAAATGCTCCAACGTGTTGATGTTGACCTCATATTTAGGCTCGGTCACTGTGGCTGTCATGGTCTGAGTGCCAATTTTCAGCAAATAGGGCCGACCCGGCAGCATCTCGGCCTCGTCCATCCAGACCAGCGTTGCCTCAAATTGGTCCGCCACTTCGCAAGGTGCGTCTGATTGCACGATGACATCCCCGCGCGAGCAATCCACCTCGTCGGCGAAGGTCAGCGTGATCGATTGGCCCGCGACGGCTTGATCCAGATTGCCGTCATAGGTGACGATGGATTTGACCGATGTGGTCTTGCCCGAGGGCAGCACCCGGATCGCATCGCCGGGGCGAACAACCCCCGAGGCGATTTGGCCAGCGAAGCCGCGAAAATCCAGATTGGGCCGGTTGACCCATTGCACGGCCATACGGAACGGGGCGTCTTGCATTTGGGCGACATTGATCGGCGCATCTTCCAAATGGCCCATCAATGTTGGGCCTTGATACCACGGCATGTTTTCGGACCGGGTGACGATGTTGTCGCCTGCCAGCCCCGAAATCGGAATCGGCAAAAACGACGTTAGGCCGATCTGCTTTGCGAAATGCGAATATTCCTTAACGATCTCGTAGAAACGTTCCTGGCTATAGCCGACCAGATCCATTTTATTCACCGCCAGCACCACATTGCGAATGCCCAGCAGCTTCACCAAATACGAATGCCGCCGCGTCTGGGTCAGAACGCCTTGGCGTGCATCGATCAAAATGATGGCAAGGTCAGCGGTCGAGGCGCCGGTGACCATGTTGCGGGTGTATTGCTCGTGACCCGGCGTGTCGGCGACGATGAATTTGCGCTTATCGGTGGCGAAAAAGCGGTAGGCCACGTCGATTGTGATGCCTTGTTCACGTTCAGCAGCCAAGCCATCCACCAGCAACGCAAAATCGATGCCCTGTCCTTGGGTGCCATGCGACTTGCTGTCATGTTCCAGGCTTGCCAGTTGATCTTCAAAAATCATCTTGCTGTCATATAGCAAGCGCCCGATCAGCGTGGATTTGCCATCATCGACCGAGCCACAGGTGATGAAACGCAGCATGGTTTTATGCTGATGCTTCGTCAGGTAGGCATCGATATCTTCGGCGATCAGCGCGTCGGTGACGTAAGTGGGGTCTTGTTGGGTCATGTCGGACATCAGAAATACCCCTCTTGCTTTTTCTTTTCCATCGAGGCTGCTTGATCATGATCAATCGCGCGGCCCTGCCGTTCGGAAGTGGTGGTCAGCAGCATTTCTTGAATGACTTCGGGCAGTGTCGCGGCGGTGCTTTCAACCGCGCCGGTCAGCGGGTAGCAGCCAAGGGTGCGAAAACGCACGGATTTGATCATAGGCACTTCGCCCTCATTCATTGGCATCCGTTCGTCATCGACCATGATCAACATTCCGCCACGTTCAACCACCGGGCGTGGGGCCGAGAAATACAGCGGCACGATCTCGATGCCTTCCAGATGGATGTATTGCCAGATATCCAGTTCGGTCCAGTTCGACAACGGGAAGGCGCGGATGCTTTCGGTCTTGGATTTGCGGGTGTTGTACAGCTTCCACAATTCCGGGCGCTGGTTTTTCGGGTCCCACCGGTAATTGGCCGAGCGGAACGAGAAAATCCGTTCCTTGGCGCGGGATTTTTCCTCGTCGCGCCGCGCGCCACCGAAAGCCACGTCGAAATTATACTTGGTCAGCGCTTGTTTCAGACCATCGGTTTTCCACATATCCGTATGCAGCGCACCATGGTCAAACGGGTTAATGCCCTTGTCTTTGGCCTCTTGGTTTTGATGCACGATCAGGTCCATGCCCGCGTCTTTCGCCGCTTTTTCGCGCAGCTTGTACATCTCTTTGAATTTCCAGGTCGTATCGACATGCAATAGCGGGAAAGGCGGCGGCGAGGGGTAAAAGGCCTTTTTCGCCAAATGCAGCATGCAGGCGGAATCTTTGCCCACAGAATAAAGCATCACTGGGTTTTCAGCATTCGCCACAACCTCGCGCATGATATGGATGCTTTCGGCCTCCAGACGTTGCAGATGCGTGAGCATACTGCTGGGGGTGCCGGTTTTGTCTATGGTCATGTGAATGGCCTCTTCAGATGGTTTTATTGTATTTGGCAAATTTGAACGCAACCTTAAAGAGGTGACGTTAAAACCGGACAAACTATTCCTGTTCGGGTCTAAGCGAGGACCGTTTTCCGCGAAAATCCGCCTAAATTGGACAAAATGACGCGTGGTTGCCTGCTTCTGTGGCCCTTTAAATTTTTGCCAAGGTGCAAAAGGCTGCAGCCCAACTTGGCAAATTATTGCGCCTATCAAGTTGCCGCCTGCCTTGACCAAGTTTACGCATGGGTTGACCCAAACCAACAATTTTGCGCTGATGATTGAGGTGGCGGCGCGCGCGGGCAAAATTTGGGTTGGCAGGGGCAAAGAATGATACCGGATCACATCGCAGCTTTGCCCTGTTGGCAAGGGGATATTCGGGCGCAGCGGCTGCCTGGCGGCTTGTCGAATGAAATCTGGAAGGTGATTGATGCCAAAGGTGCACATGTGGCGCGATTCGGTGCGGATTACCCGTTTCATCATGTCAGCCGTGCCCGTGAAGTGATGGCAAGCCGTGCGGCCCATGCCGCTGGTTTCGCACCCGCCGTGGAATATGTCGCCTCAGGCGTAATGGTGACCGAATTTGTGACCGCGCGCACATTGACGCCACCCGATATAGAACCGATTGCGACCGCGCATTTTTTGCAAAAATTCCACCGCGAAATGCCAGAATTTGTGGCGGGCGAGGCGGGGTTTTTCTGGGTGTTTCATGTCATTCGAGATTACGCCCGAACATTGCGCGACAGTCGCTATACCGCCGATTTGGCATTGTTTACGCAGATTTCGGCCGCTTTGGAAGCGGTGCAAGTCCCGTTGCCGATTGTCTATGCGCATAATGATTTACTGCCTGCGAACTTTCTGGATGACGGCTCCAGACTTTGGTTGATCGACTACGAATATGCGGGGTTTTCCACAGCCTTGTTTGACTTGGCAGGTGTCGCCTCCAATGCGGAAATGAGCGATACGCAGGCGCAAGTTTTGCTGGAAACCTATTTCAACGCGCAGCCCGACGCGGCGCTGATCCGGGCTTTTGACGCGATGCAATGTGCCTCGCTGCTGCGCGAGACCATGTGGGCGATGGTGTCTGATCTGCACCTTGCGGCACCCGGTGCCGATTATGCCGCTTATGTTGCCGACAATCACACCCGTTTGCGCGATGCTTTGGCAGCCTATCAAATCAAACACGGAAGTTTAACCTCATGATCATGCCGAAACATGCGCAGATTATTGTGATCGGCGGCGGTATCATTGGCTGTTCCACCGCCTATCATCTGGCGCGCGACCACAAAGCGGATGTTTTGCTGCTGGAACAAGGACGATTGACCAGCGGGTCCACTTGGCATGCTGCGGGGTTGGTGGGACAATTGCGGTCTTCGGCCTCGATCACCAAAGTGCTGAAATATTCGGTTGATTTGTACAAGCGATTGGATGCTGAAACCGGGTTAGAGACCGGTTGGAAAATGACAGGGTGTTTGCGGCTTGCGACCAATCAAGACCGTTGGACCGAATACAAACGCCTCGCCACGACCGCCCGCAGCTTTGGGATGGAGATGCATCTGGTCTCGCCCGCCGAGGTCAAGGAAATGTGGCCCTTGATGGAGGTCTCGGACCTTGTGGGCGCGAGCTGGCTGCCAACGGACGGGCAGGCGAGCCCTTCGGATATCACACAATCCTTGGCCAAAGGCGCGCGGATGCACGGCGCCAAAATTATCGAGGGCGTGCGTGTTTTGGGGTTTGCAATGACGGGCGCGCGGATCACCGGCGTTCACACCTCGCAAGGTACGATTTCTTGCGAAAAGGTTGTCAATTGTGCCGGGCAATGGGCGCGGCAAGTGGGGGCTATGGTGGGCATCAACGTGCCACTACAACCGGTTAAGCATCAGTATATCATCACCGACCCGATTGCGGGATTGGCCCCCGACGCCCCCACGCTGCGCGACCCGGATCGGCGTACCTATTTCAAAGAGGAAGTCGGCGGTCTGGTGATGGGCGGGTACGAGCCGAACCCGCAGCCATGGGTCACAGGGGACGTGCCCGACGATTGGGAATTCCGGCTGTTTGGCGATGATTTCGACCATTTCGAACAGCATATGGTTCAGGCAATGGCCCGCATTCCGGCGCTGGAAAAGGCAGGTGTAAAGCAAATGATCAATGGGTCGGAAAGCTTCACGCCCGATGGCAACTTTATTCTGGGCCGTGCGCCCGAATGCGAGAATATGTATGTCGGCGCAGGCTTTAACGCCTTTGGTATCGCCGCAGGCGGCGGGGCTGGTTGGGTGCTTGCGGAATGGGCGATGACGGGCGAGGCGCCGCTGGATTTGTGGAGCGTCGATATTTTGCGCTTTTCCGAGCTGCACCGCGACCGCAAATGGGTGTTGGACCGCACGCTAGAGGCTTACGGCAAGCATTATACAATTGGGTTCCCGCATGCAGAATACCTTTCTGGCCGCCCACGCATCGTCTCGCCGCTTTACGATAGGCTGAAGGCCCACGGTGCAGTGTTCGGCGCTAAACTGGGATGGGAGCGGCCAAACTGGTTTGCGCCCGATGGGACAGAACCGCGCGATATCAACAGCATGGGGCGGCAAAATTGGTTTGATGCCGTGGGGGTCGAACATGCGCATGTTCGCGAACATGTCGGTATTTTCGACCAAAGTTCTTTCGCGAAATATGAGCTGTCAGGGCCGGGGGCTGCTGCGGCATTGGACCACATTTGCGCGGGGTATGTGAACCGTGCGCCGGGGCGGGTGACCTATACCCAACTGCTAAACTCACGCGGTGGGATCGAGGCCGATTTGACCGTCGCGCGGTTGGCGCAGGATCGGTTTTATATCGTTACGGGCACAGGCTTTCGCGCCCATGACCTCAGCTGGGTTGCCAGCCATTTGCCGAAAACCGGATGTGTCTTGCAAGATGTGACAGAGGCTTTCGGCACGCTGTCCCTGATGGGGCCAAAATCGCGCGCGGTGCTTGCGGCGGTAACGACAACCAATGTCACCAACGCCGCCTTCCCCTTCGGTACGGTGCAAGAGCTGGTGATTGCAGGTGTTTCGTTGCGCGCAATGCGCCTGACCTATGTTGGCGAGTTGGGTTGGGAATTGCATGTCCCTATTGCCGCCATCGGCGAAGTGTTTGATGCGCTGATGGCTGCGGGCGAGGCCGCGAAAATCCGGCCGGTCGGCTACCGCGCGCTGGAAAGTCTGCGACTGGAAAAAGGCTACCGTGCTTGGTCATCGGATATCACGCCCAATGACACGCCGTTTGAGGCGGGCCTCGGATGGGCGGTCAAGATGGCATCCGGTACGGATTTCATCGGGCGCAATGCGCTGGCCACTGCGCCGCCTTTGACCAAACGGTTTGCGGGCTTCACGCTGGATGACCCTGATGTTGTGCTGCTGGGGCGCGAAACCATTTTGCGCAATGGCGTGCCGGTGGGCTACTTAACCTCTGGCGGTTACGGCTATAGCATCGGCAAAAGCCTGGGCTATGGCTATATCCGCAATGCGCAGGGCGTCAGCGATGACTATCTTGGAACCGGCGCGTATGCTCTTGTTGTTGCCTCGCAAACATATCCCGCTCAAATCGCGCTAGGCCCATTATTCGACCCGAAAAACACGCGGATCAGGTCATGATCCGTCGCTAAATTACCGGTGAACGTCATATCCATGTAAGCCCCATCGCTGCGGGCAGGTGCCAGATGTCGGGACAATGGCACACGCGCGATCGAGGGGCCGCCGATAGCTCGAAACCCGCAATTTCATCGGTTGCTTTGGCCGTAATCCCGGCATCAAACAGGCCAGAACATGCAAAGGTGCAACCCCTGCGGTCGGCCAGACAGGTTTTGGCGGTAAAATCGCCAATATAAATGGCATTTTGCAAAAAACTTCCCATGCCCGGCTTGCCCCTTACTGCCAATTATTGTTCCTAGCTCGAAACGAAGGATATCATCATGCCCCACTACCGCTCCAGAACTACAACACATGGCCGCAACATGGCAGGCGCGCGCGCGCTTTGGCGTGCAACGGGCATGAAGGATGATGATTTTGGCAAGCCGATCATCGCGATTGTAAACTCGTTCACGCAATTCGTGCCGGGGCATGTCCATCTGAAAGATCTGGGCCAGATGGTTGCGCGGGAAGTGGAAGCTGCGGGTGGTGTGGCGAAAGAGTTCAACACCATTGCGGTGGATGATGGCATTGCAATGGGTCATGATGGCATGCTTTATTCGCTGCCTTCGCGTGAGATTATCGCCGATAGTGTTGAATATATGGTCAATGCCCATTGCGCCGATGCGATGGTGTGCATTTCCAACTGCGACAAGATCACCCCAGGCATGTTGATGGCCGCAATGCGGCTGAATATCCCGGTTGTATTTGTCTCTGGCGGTCCGATGGAAGCCGGGAAATATATTGCGGCAGACGGCAAGAGCAAAGCGCTTGATCTGGTCGATGCCATGGTTGTTGCCGCAGATGACAGTATTAGCGACGCAGAGGT
>JBLIGH010000129.1:0-8355 GCA_047636855.1 Pseudorhodobacter sp. | reverse complement strand
AAAGCGCCAGTCGCGCGTGGCCGAAGCGATTCTTTCTGCGGTTTCGTGCAATTTGGGGGCCAGAGCTTCCAGATCATTCAGCGTCAGGCGCGAGGTGGTCGAGGTGACCGACAATGCGCCGATGACCTTGCCGCCATCGGTCAAGATTGGGGCCGCTATGCAAATGATGCCAGGTTCGTGCTCTTCGCGGTCAAAGCCATAGCCTCTTTCCCGGATGGCGCTCAACTCTGCCAAAAGCGATTCGCGACTGGCAAGCGTGTGTTCGGTGAAACGGTGAAAGCTTTGCCGCTGCAAGGCTTGTTCCAGCATGTCTTTGGGCAAATGGGCCAGCATCACTTTGCCCACCCCGGTGCAATAGGCCGGGCCGACCCTGCCTGCGGTGCTGAACATCTCTACCGGTTTTGCGGCGTTTCGCTTGTCGACATACAGCACTTGCCCCTGATCCATTTGCGCTAGGTGAATGGTTTCACCAAGCTCTGCCGACAGCGCATCCAGATGCGTTTTTGCCAATGGCGCAAGGCTGGATTGCGCCCAGGCCGCATGGGCAAGCCGCACCAAGCGCACACCAAGCGAATAGGTCTGGCGGTCACTATCATAGCTGAGCATGCCTTGGTGCGTCAGCACCTGCAAAAAGCGGTAAAGCGTGGCTTTGGGGTAGGGTGAATTGCACAGCATCTCGGTGAAGCGCAATGGTTTTCCCGCTGCTGCGACCATGTCCAAGACGTCCAGCGCCTTGCCCACCGTCCCGTCGCTATTGCTCTCGACACCCATCTGGCCCCTCCCTGCGTTGTTGACAGCGTAGCGGGTTCCGGGCATACTTTCAACATTCAAAACTAAGTTTCAAATAATGGAACCAAACAGGAGGAAACCATGGTCCATCTGAAAACGGGCGTTCTTGCGCTCACGGCGGCATTGATGATGTCGGGCGCTGCTTTCGCGCAGCAACGTATCGTGAAGTATTACGGCGATTTTGATCCGATCCCCCTTTCGGGCATGGAGGCGCTGATTGCAGATTTTGAAGCAGCGAACCCCGATATCGATGTGGTTTTCCAGAACTTCGACCATGAGGGCTACAAAACCGCAATTCGGAACTTCCTGACGGCGGATAGCCCGGATCTGGCAAACTGGTATGCAGGCAACCGCATGGCCCCCTTCGTTGCGGCGGGTCAGTTTCAAGACGTGTCTGATGTCTGGGCCGAGAACGGCCTGAACGAGGCGCTGGGTTCGGCTGCGGCCTCGATGACCATCGACGGCAAGCAATGGGGCGTTCCCTATACCTACTACCAGTGGGGCATTTATTTTAACAAAGATGTCTACAAAGCGACTGGCGTTGACGTCCCGACCAACTGGGCTGGGTTCATTGAAAACTGCGCCAAGTTCAAAGCGGCGGGCATTGATTGTGTGACCACTGGCACCAAGGCTTTGTGGCCGGGCGCTGGCATCTTTGACTATATCAACATGCGCACCAACGGGTACGAATTCCACATGGATCTGACCGCTGGTAAGGTGGAATGGACCGATCCGCGCGTCAAAGCGACCTTTGCGGAATGGGCAAAGCTGGCAGAGCCGGGCTACATCACTGAAAACCATGCAGCGATTGACTGGCAAGATGCAGCAGCGCTGTTGGTTCAGGGCAAGGCTGCGAACTATGTGATGGGGAACTTTGCGGTTGGTAACTTCAAAGAAGGCGGCATGACCAACGACACGCTTGGTTTCATGGTCTTCCCAGAAATCACGCCCGGTATCCCGCGCGCTGAAGAGGCCCCGACCGACACGATCCACATCCCGGCGGGTGCCAAGAACGCGGCTGACGCCAAAAAGTTCTTGGCCTTCGTCGCAAGTGCTGATGCACAAACCAAGCTGAACGGCGTGATCGGCCAATTGCCGACCAACAAGAACTCTTCGGTCGACGCCACTGATCCGTTCTTGTCGGCTGGGTTCGAAACACTGTCGAGTGCTTATGCGCTGGCGCAGTTCTTTGACCGCGATGCGCCTGCTGAAATGGCAAAGATTGGCATGGAAGGCTTCCAGGAATTTATGGTGAAGCCAGAGCGTGTTGACGCCATTCTGGAGCGGCTCGAAAAAGCGCGTCAGAAGATCTACAAGTAAACACGACCCTTGGCGGCCCTGCAAAACGCAAGGCCGCCAAATCTGCGCGGCCCTGAAGTTTGTCCGGGGCTTTTCCCTTCCCCTCTAGTGTCCGGAGGCCTCTATGAATGGCTATTGGAAGCGTAACCAGTTGCGCCTGGCACCTTGGCTGTTTCTCGCCCCCGGCGCGTTCCTGTTTTCGGTCTATGTCATCATCCCAATCTTTCAATCCTTGTCGATTTCCTTTTACGACTGGGATGGTTTGGGCGAGGCCGTCTATATAGGCACCGATAACTATGTCGAACTGATCGATGATGAGGCTTTTTACACCTCGCTGAAAAACAACGTGATCTGGCTGATGCTTTACCTGCTGGCGGTGCCGATGGGCCTTTTTATCGCGATTTTCCTAAACCAATCCGTGCGCGGCATTCGCATCTATAAATCGCTGTTCTTTTTTCCCTTCGTGATCTCTCAGGTCGTGGTCGGGCTGATGTTCTCGTGGTTCTACGCCCCCGGTTTTGGCCTTTTCTACAAGCTTATTGAATGGGTTACGGGGTCTGGAATCGCTGTTTTGGCGGACGAGACTTACGCCACCTACGGCATTATCGTCGCGGGCCTTTGGCCGCAGATTGCCTATGTGATGATCTTATATCTGACAGGTCTGAACAATGTAGCCCCCGATCAGGTCGAGGCGGCACGTCTGGACGGCGCGCGCGGCTGGAAAATGCTCTGGTATGTGATCTTGCCGCAATTGCGCCCAGCGACCTTTATCGCGGTGGTCGTGACGGTGATCGGCGCGCTGCGCAGCTTTGATCTTGTATCGATAATGACCGATGGCGGCCCTTGGGGGTCCAGCCGTGTGCTGTCCTTCTACATGTACGAAAAAGCGCTGTCGGAATACGGATTTCGCATGGGCTACGGGGCTGCGATTGCCGTGGTGCTGTTCGCAATCATGATGATTTTCATCTCGGGCTTCATCTGGAAGATGTGGCGCGACGAGACGGAGCGATAGACCATGTTTCCACGCCCCATTGAACAAACCTCGCGCGCCATGCAAATCATGTACAAGGCAGCATTGCCGATCGCATTGGTCTTGTGGCTGTTGCCGCTGATTGGCGTTGCGATCACCTCGGTTCGGCCCGCATCAGACTTGGCGCAGGGCAATTATTTCGGGATGCCCAGCTATTTTGCGTTCGAGAATTACGTCGACGTGTTTCGCAATTCCGATATTGGCCGCTATATGCTGAACTCGTTTTGGGTCACGATCCCGACGGTTATCGGCGCTGTGGCCCTGTCCACCATGACCGGTTTCGCGCTGGGGATTTACAAGTTCCGCTCAAACCTGCTGGTCTTTTTCCTGTTCGTCGCGGGCAACTTCGTGCCGTTCCAGATTTTGATGGTTCCGGTGCGGGATTTGACGCTGGATCTGGGGATGTACAACACGTGGTACGGGCTTGCGCTGTTTCACATCGCGTTTCAAACTGGGTTTTGCACCCTGTTCATGCGCAATTTCATCAAGGCGCTGCCGTTCGAGTTGATCGAGGCGGCACGGGTAGAAGGCATCACCGAGGTGCGGATTTTTTGGTACATCGTGTTGCCATTGATGCGGCCCGCAATCGCGGCGCTTTCGGTGCTGATCTTCACCTTCATTTGGAACGACTTTTTCTGGGCGACAGTGCTGACCACCTCGAAAGAGACGCAACCGATCACGGCGGGCCTGTCGTCGTTGAACGGGCAATGGGTTGCGGCTTGGCATTTGGTGTCAGCGGGCTCGATTATCGCCGCTTTGCCGCCGGTTTTGATGTTCTTTTTGATGCAAAAGCACTTCATTGCAGGTCTGACGCTTGGGGCTGTGAAGTGATGACGTCTTGGCGGCTTGATGATCAGCGGCAAACTCTTGTCCTTGCATCGCGAAACGGGTGCTTGCCGGAATGTGTGTATTGGGGTGCAGCTTTACCCCAATCCGAAGACTTGACGACCCTGCTTGCGGCGCATGCCATTGACGTCACGGGCGGGATGTTGGACGTAAACCCCGATCTGTCCATTTGCCCCGAAGCGGCGCGCAGCTTTCCCGGTCAACCCGGTTTGATCGTGCAAAATCAGGCAGGCGTACAGCTTGTACCTAAGCTTCAGTTCAAGGCGGCTGAGGTGGGTGAAAACAGTCTTGCGTTGATGTACGAGGATGCAGAACACCAGCTAACCTACCGCGCTGAATTCGCGGTCGACCCCGAAACGCATATCATCACCACGGCTGCTGAAATCAAATCGGCACAGCCCATGCATTTGCAATGGTTGGCGGCACCAGTGCTGCCGGGCCCGCAATTGTCCGACGAGATGATCGATTTTGCAGGCCGTTGGTGCGGCGAGTTCCTGCCGCAAAAAACGGCTTGGTCTGCGGGTATTCGGTTGCGTGAAAACCGCACAGGTCGCACCGGACACGAGCATTTCCCGGGCCTGTTGGTTCCTTGCTGCGGGGCGACCAATACGCAAGGTCAGGCCTATGGCTTTCACTACGGTTGGTCGGGCGGTCACCGCATGATTGCCGAGGAATTGCCGGATGGCCGTCGCCAGATCCAATTTGGCAATGCGACCTCGACGGACACTAAGGCCGCCAGCCATTTTCGCACAGCGCCGCTTTACGTCACCTATTCTGGTGCGGGTTTGAACGGCTGTGCGACGGCTTTCCAGCGACATTTGCGCGACCGGATCGTCAAAATGCCCAAACCCTCGCGCCCACGGCCGGTGCATTACAACTGTTGGGAGGCGGTCTATTTTGACCATCAGCTTCCCGTGCTCAAAGACATCGCAACCCGCGCAGCCGCCTTGGGCGCCGAGCGTTTTGTTCTGGACGATGGTTGGTTTGGCCGGCGCGACGATGACACCAGCAGCCTATCCGATTGGCAGGTTGATGCGCGCAAATATCCAGGTGGGCTTGCGCCGTTAATCGAGCATATCCAAGCGCTTGGCATGACCTTCGGCCTGTGGTTCGAGCCCGAGATGATCAACCCTGATAGCGATTTGTACCGCGCGCATCCCGAATGGGCGCTGGGGCCGGATGATCAGGTGCTAGGCCGCCAGCAAAAAGCCTTGAATATGGCGCTGCCCGAAGTGCGCGACTGCCTTTATGACCAAATTGCCGCGGTCCTGTCTGCCAATGACATCGATTATATCAAATGGGATCATAACCGCGTGCTGCCTTTGCCGGATGCGGCCCAAACCCGTGGCACCTATGCTCTGATCGACAGGTTGCGCGCTGCTTTTCCGCAGGTTGAAATTGAAAGCTGTGCCTCTGGTGGTGGGCGGATCGATTTTGGCATTTTGCAACGCACACATCGCGTTTGGCTGTCCGACAGCAATGACGCATTGGAACGACTGCGCATTCAGCATGACGCCGCCCTGTTTTTGCCAGCTTCGGTAACGGGCAGCCATGTCGGGCCGCGCAAATGCCACACCTCTGGCCGGACCCTGGACATCAGTTTTCGCGCTTGGGTCGCGGCCCAACGCCATATGGGGTTTGAGATGGACCCGCGCGAGTTGACCGCGCACGAGGCCGCAGTTCTGACCGAGGTCACGCAATGGTGGAAAGCTAATCGCGACTGGCGGATGGTGGCCGATATTTTGCGCCTCGACAGTGCGGACCCTGCGGTCCTGGCCGAACAGCAATTGGCGCAGGATGGATCGCGCTTCGTGGTCTTTGCAGGCAAATCCGCTACATCTGCCCAAATCGTTCCACGCCCCTTACGGCTGACCCAACTGGACCCCGCTGCGCAGTACCGCATTGATCTGGTCAATCGCGGCAGCGCCTCGACGCTTTCGCGTGGCGCGCAGGTTTTGAAGGACAAACCTCTTGTTCTTTGCGGTACTTACCTTATGCATCACGGCGTGACTTTGCCGTGGTCCTTCCCTGAAACGATGTGGGTGGTGGAAGGTACACGCCTCGACCCAATTGAGAAATGAAATGACCATGACGCATTCCCCGATCTTCCCTGACCTGCAAGGCGCGTCCGTTTTCATCACCGGCGGTGGCTCTGGCATTGGTGCCTTCGTGACTGAAGCTTTTTTGCGACAGGGCGCGAAAGTGGCTTTTGTGCAGCGCTCGGATGCCAGTGGTTTTGCCGATGAAATGGCTTTGGAAACGGGCAATCGTCCTTTGTTCATCCGCTGTGACATCACTGATATTCCGGCTCTTCAAGCGGCGATCGGTCTGGCCGTTCACGCGCATGGCCCGATTACCTGCCTTGTGAATAATGCCGCAAACGACAAGCGTCACACGACCGCGGAAGTGACAGAAGAGTTCTGGACATCGATGCTTGATATCAATCTGAAGGCTTATTTCTTTGCAGCGCAGGCAGTTATCCCGGGGATGCAGGCCGCTGGTTTCGGCGCGATCATCAATTTCTCGTCGATCAGCTATATGATGGGCAATGCGGGCTACCCTTTATACACTGCCGCGAATTCCGCCATCAACGGTATGACACGCAGCCTTGCGCGGGAATTTGGGCCTGATCGCATTCGGGTGAATGCCTTGGCGCCGGGTTGGGTTCTGACCCAAAAGCAAAAGGACCTATGGGTAACGCCTGAAGGCTTGGCAGCCCATTTGGATCGCCAATGTTTGAAAGACACCTTGGGTCCCGAAGATATTACGGCGGGGGTTTTGTTTCTCGCCTCGAATGCGTCGAAGATGATGACCGGGCAAGCTTTGGTTATTGACGGTGGCGTGGTGGTGACAGGATGACAGCATTCGCCGTGACCGAACTTTCTGACGTGGCTGCAATTGACTGGATCGCTGTGGATTGGGGAACCTCCAACCTTCGGGTTTCGGCGATTGGCAGCAACGGCCCGCTCGCGACCCGGAGTTCCGACAAGGGTATGAGCTGTTTAACACGCGACCAGTTTGAACCCGCTTTGATGAGTTTGATCGAGGATTGGTTGCCCCTGACGCGTGTGATGCCGGTTCTGGCATGTGGTATGGTTGGGTCTCGGCAAGGTTGGGTCGAAGCCAAATACCGTGCGGTTCCGTGCGTGCCAATGGATCAAAATGGTCTGATACGGGTGAAAACCCATAGTGAACGAATTGACGTTTATATAACGCCGGGGCTTTCCCAAACCAAACCTGCGGATGTGATGCGAGGGGAAGAAACGCAAATTGCGGGTGCGTTATCTTTGTACCCTAACTTTGATGGCGTGATCTGCTTGCCTGGGACCCACTCCAAATGGGCGCATATCAGTGCAGGCGAAGTGGTCAGCTTTCAAACCTTCATGACGGGCGAACTATATGCCCTTTTGTCCGGCCAATCGGTACTGCGGCACGGGCTGACCGACGCAGGTTGGGATGATGCGGCTTTTGACTCTGGCGTTGACGATGCCTTGTCGCGCCCCGAGAAAATCGCGGCCCGGCTGTTTACCTTGCGGGCAGAAGCGCTTTTGCAAAACTTGCCCAGTGCATCGGCACGTGCGCGGCTTTCCGGCTTGCTGATTGGGATCGAGCTTGCCGCCGCAAAGCCCTATTGGCTGGGTCAATCGGTGATGTTGATCGGGGCCGACTCTTTGTTAGATACTTACGAAAAAGCCCTTGTAAAACAGGGTCTAAACCCTTCAAAACTCCCCAGCCAAGCCTGTATCATCGCGGGTCTTGCCAGCGTACGGACACCCAAATGACCCGCCCTTTGATCGCGATCCTGCGCGGCATCACACCCGTTGAGGCCCTGCCAATTTGTGGTGCTTTGATCGAGGCGGGTTTCAGCTCTATTGAAGTGCCCTTGAACTCGCCCGAGGCGGTGAAATCCATCGGCTTGATGTTACAAGAGTTCGGGGATCGGGCACTGATTGGGGCCGGAACAGTGCTAGCCGAAGCGCAGGTTGCCGAAGTGGCGGATGTTGGTGGGCGGTTGATCGTTTCCCCGAATTTTAACGCGGGTGTGGTTCGGGCAACGGTTGCGCGTGGCTTGGAAAGCTGGCCCGGGGTTCTGACCCCGACAGAGTGTTTTGGGGCATTGGACGCAGGGGCGACGGGTTTGAAAATTTTCCCGTCCTTCTTGATCGGGACCGAGGGTTTGAAAGCGATCCGCGCAGTGCTGCCCGCAAGTGCACTGGTCTATGCCGTTGGCGGTGTTGGCCCCAAGAACTTTGCCGAATGGCGCGGGGCAGGGGCCTCTGGCTTTGGGATCGGCACTGCAATCTACGCCCCTGGGTTGAGCGTCGCCGAGGTGTCTATGCGGGCGCAAGCATTGGTTTCAGCCTGGGATGCGTTAAGTGCATGACAGCGGT